>JBJMGU010000081.1:0-9687 GCA_045807765.1 Blastocatellia bacterium | reverse complement strand
GCCTTCGGCCACCAGTTGATCTTCAGTGAGATCATGCTTGGCGAATTTCTTGCGCACGTACTTGTCTACGAGCCAGCGAATGACGCCGCCGATGAAGATGGGGCTTGAGGACGAAAGCGGCAGGTAGACGCCGACGGCAAACGCCAGCGATGGGATGCCCGACATCTCAAGCACGATGGCGATCATCACGCCGAGCAGCACCAGCCCCCACGGCAGTTTGTGATTCAAGATGCCTTTGATGATGTAGCTCATCAACGTCGCCTTCGGCGCGTCAAACTTCGTTACCGTCGTGCCGTCGGGTCGCACCTTGTGCGTGCCGTTGATGGCCGGGTCGGCCATGTGGACCGGCACGCCTTGATCGTTGACCAGATACTTTTGCGCGTTGGCTTCATCTGAATCGGCTTTGTACCAGATACGGTAAGCGGCCTGGTCGCCGACGCCCTGCGAGCCTTGCAGCCGTTCGGTCTTCGGCTGCCCGTTATCCATCTGCAACTGCGCCGGGTCAACGCGGAAGTCTGCCGGGAAAGCAATCTCAGGATTATTCGCCAGCGGCACATAGACCGTGCCCGCTTCGTTCAGCTTCAACAGAATCGGGCCGAGCACCAGTGCCGAGGCCAACGCGCCGATGAGGATGGCGGTCTGCTGATGCTTCGGCGTCGCGCCGACCAGAAAGCCGGTCTTCAAATCCTGCGACGTTGTGCCGCCATTCGATGCCGCGATACAAACGATGCCGCCAATGGAGAGCGCCGTGACGTAGTAAATCGAGCCCGTCCAGCCGACCAGCAAGAAGATCAAACAGGTGAGCAGCAGCGTCGCCACGGTCATTCCAGAGATCGGATTTGAGGACGAGCCAATCTCGCCGGTCAGCCTTGACGAGACGGTGACGAAGAGGAAGCCGAAGGCGACAATGAGAATAGCGCCGAGCAGGTTCCAGTGCAGGCCGAGCTGCGGGAAACTGACAATCATGGCCAGCAGCACGAAGATGCCGGCGAGAACAAACTTCATCGACAGGTCCTGGTCGGTGCGAATCAAACCGGCTCTCGCCGCCTGCCCGCCGCGCAGGTCGCTCAAGCCGCCTTTCAAGCCATGCCAGATGGTCGGCAGTGAGCGCATCATGCTAATGATGCCGCCCGCCGCTACTGCGCCCGCACCAATGTAGAGCACGTAAGCGCCGCGAATGGCATCGGGGTCCATTTCACTGATCGGCACTCTGCCGGGCGGCAGCGCCGTCGTTAGCGCCGAGCCGAAAAACTTGATGGCAGGAATCAGCACCAGATAGGCCAGCACGCCGCCGGCGCACATGATCGAAGCGATGCGCGGGCCGATGATGTAACCGACGCCTAAGAGCGCCGGGTTGATCTCTGCCGCAATCGATGCGCCATTGAAAGTGCCGCCGAAAATCTTGCGCGGCGTATCCTTCCAGACTTTGAACGCGGCGTAGGCCGCATAATAGAGGAAGCCAATGCCCAGCCCCGTGAAGATAGGCAAGGCGCGAACGTCCTCGACCTTCGCGCCGGCTTCGGAGTGAGCCGCGGCGCGCGATTCTTCGGAAGCGCCGGCCTTCAGCACTTCGGCGCAGGCGGTGCCTTCGGGGTATTTCAATAAGCCATGCTGTTGCACGATCAGCGCCCGGCGCAGCGGGATCATCATCAAGATGCCGAGCAGCCCGCCAAGCACGGCGACCAGCATAACGCGCGTCACTTCAAGGTCGAAGCCCAGAATCATGATCGCCGGCATGGTGACGCCGACGCCGAAGGCGATGCTCTCGCCCGCCGACCCGGCGGTCTGCACAATATTGTTCTCAAGGATGGTCGCGTCGCGCATGCCGAATTTCGACAGCGCCCGGAAGAGCGTGATCGAAATGACAGCGACCGGAATCGAGGCGCTGACGGTCAAGCCGGTCTTCAATACCAGGTAGAGCGATGACGCGCCGAAGACGATGCCGAGAAGTGTGCCGACGATGATCGGCAATGGCGTCAACTCGCGCAGCGTCACCGACGACGGAATATAAGGGCGGAACGCCGCGAGATAGGGATTCTCAGGCTTCGCCCCGACAATATCCGGGAACTCGTTAGCGCCTGCCTTCGGGGGATCCACGATTTCAGTCGACATGCGTTGCGACCTCCGATTGATTTTTGACGCGGGATTGCGAAGAGTCCGAACAAAATCTACTTTACCCCGCGCGAAAGTGTGTGAGCAAGAACATTTCGAAAAACACTTGGCCGATCGGCCTTGCGCTGGCGGTTCATGGCCAGCCTGCCGACGCAAGGCTGTCGGCACAGCGACGGGCAGCGGCTAGGCGCCCGCCGCGGCCGCTGGCTTGACGTTGTGGCTCAGTCATCATCGCCGCGACAATGGCATCGCCCATAGCTCTCACAATTGATGAGCCAGTCGTCCGTGATACTCCAGCTCGTGTCCTCAAAGACTTTCACGTTTCTTAGGATACAGGCGTCACCATCTTCATCGACGAACTTGATGTCCCATTCCCCGGGCACAATGTCAACGATCCTAAAACTGCCATAGGAGGCAAGAATGCGAGACCCTAGCAAATCTCGTCCCCAACTATTACTCTCGGCCCACGACATATAAATTCTGTGAATGTCGTAGCCAGAGCGGTTGTTGATCCTGATCTGATACCGGGTGGCCCCCGCGTTCGCGAAAGGCGGCACAATCAAGGGCAAGGCGTAAAGCAGAAGCGTTAGGGCCATGCCGAGCCTGCGGCCCAGTGAAGCGGAAGCAGCGTTCGCGTTGATTCTCATGAGGTACCTCCTTGACCAATCGTTAGATTTCAGATGGCTTTCCTTTGCTACACACATTACAATTGGCGCGGCATTAGGGCTTTTAAACTGATTTCAGCCTTTCCAGCCGCGCCGTCACAGAAAGTAGCCCAAGGCTGATTAGAAGCCCATTGCGGAACCTTGATTTTTTCGTGAGTAATCCTTAACCGTGAGTTTTCCTTGAGTAATTCTTGAGGAGGTTCCCATGGCTGCTTTGAGCAATCAACTAAAGTCTTATAAATTCGGGCGGTTTCACTTATGGCCCGCAGAGTCCTTGCTCCTGTGCGATCACCGGCGCGTGCATCTGCCGCCACTGGTATTCAATACGCTGGTCGTGCTGATCGAACACCATGGGCACTTGCTCGACAAAGAGACGTTGAGGAGCTGGATATGGCCCGACACCATCGTGGAGGAGGCATCACTTGCTCGAAATATAGCCGACCTGAGAAAAGCCTTCGTCAGGGCCCTGGGCGAGGGCCCTGACGAGCACGAGTACATCGAGACGGTTCCCAAGCGGGGCTACCGGTTTATTAAACCGGTAGAGGAGATGGTAGACGTTGCTCCACCTAGGGTAATCGACGACGTTCCGGTATCCCCAACGCCGGCAGATGCTCCCCCGACTGATGCTCCCCCGACTATTGATGGCCCTTCCCCTGACGCCGCACGGCCAGCGGAGAATAAGGCATCGACCATAGACACAAAGATCATCATTGCCATTTTCGTCATCGGCGTATCTTTGATGGTGCTTCCTTACGTCACCGGAATTCCTAAGCGTGACGGAATGCTTATCATCGCGCTCAAGATATGCGCCAGCGCCCTGCAATTCTTCGTTATCCTCTGGGCCTTCATATCCACCCAGAGCGGGCCGCAACGCCTCGGCACAATCAAGAAAGAGGAGGAAGACAAGGTCAGAAGAGATTCGCGGTACGACGAAAAGGACTGGGAACCCGCCAAAGACATGGCCGTGACCGCTTTGAAAGATTATAAGAAATACTGGTATGGCCTGCTGGCCTCCTGGTACCTACTATATTTTGTCCTAGCAATTCTATGGCGTTGGGACCCGCTGGATAACCTTCCGATCTCCGGAGCAGAACTTACGGCGAAGGTCTTTGCCACTCTGTTCAATAATTGCAACTCACTGATGCTCGCGCTCGGCTATATCATTCTGAACAACATACCAGTGATCAAAAAAGGGGACCGCCATATCAGCGACGTTCCCTGGTTGTTGGGCTTGGTCCTAGTTTTCGCTGTCGCCGGAGTCCAGTTCGTTGCGGCGCTCTTGAGTCCTCCTGAGAGGTCCGGCACGATAAACAGGGCCATTGTTCTTGAAGCGTTCGACTGGATGAGCGGCATTGTCGGAGCTAGCGCACTTGCCCTCTACGTGGGTCGGCTTCAGAGCAAATTCCTCGGCCCCCCTCATAAACTCCTCATCGCCCTTTATTCCTATACAGCCATTCAACCTTTGTATGCACTGCTTGGCCGAGACAAGGTGGCAGCGATGTTAATTATGTATGCCGCCCTGGTGTTAAAAATCCTGCTGTGTTTCTACATCGTCCAGCTCTTTCGCGAGGGACGCCTGCTATTTTATTTTGTGCGGGTAAGACGTATGTACGTCGACGTGCCGTCTGAATGGCAGGACTTTCGCAAGCTCATCAAGTGAGCCCTATCGATCAAAGAACAAGCCCCGACACGGCGACTCGATAGCGCACGGCGTCGGGGCCTGCGGTGGACTGTTGGGATTGGCCTGTGGCCGATCCGTACCTACATCAGTTGAGCGTGCTGCTCCGGCAAACGAAACGCAAACGCGCGGACGTCGGGCGTCCACAGCTCGCGTTCAGGCCTCAGCCACCTCACCTGGTCTAAGACTTATCATCGCGTTGGACCACCTCCTTTCCGGTGTTGACGGCATAGTAACATAGCGCCATTTGATGTCAAGTAAAAAGTGAGCTGAAGCGACGGAAAAACTACAACTAATAGCGATGCCCACCGAGGCGATGTGCTATATGTTGATTAGGGCCGGCCCTGACTGCGGCCCTGGATCGTTGGTTGAAAGGCGGGCGGCGGCTTGCGCTTTGGCGCTTGTCTCTTCAAGCTTAGCCGCCAACTGGCAAGTGAGAAGTCAATGACAAGTAAAGCAATCCGAATCTTCGCTACCGCAGACATCGGCGACGCGGCATTGCGGCGCTTGCGTGAGTGCGGCTATGAAGTCGAAGTCTACGGTGAGCCGGAAGCGCCGCCTCAGTCGCTCATCATCGAAAAGATTGAGAGCGGGATTGATGGGCTGATTACTACCTTGCGCGATCGGATCAATGAAGCTGTCTTTGCCGCCGGACGCGACCGTCTGCGTGTGGTCGCACAACTGGCGGTCGGCGTCGATAACATTGATCGCGCCGCCGCCAACCGGCACCGCATCCCTTTCACCAACACGCCCGACGTCTTGACCGAAGCGACCGCCGAGTTCGCCCTTTTCATGCTCGGCGCGGTGTCGCGGCGGCTCTATTCATCGGAAGCCGAAGTGCGCGAGCAGCGCTGGACCTACTGGCATCCTTATCTGCCGTTGCTCGGCGACGAAGTGACCGGCAAGACGGTCGCGGTGATCGGTGCGGGGCGCATTGGCAAAGCCTTCGCCGCAAAATGTATCGGTCTCGATATGGACATCCTGCTGCACACCCGCCAGTCGCACGACGAGCGCTTCGTCAACTTCGCCGACCGTGAGATGCAGTTGCGCTTTGATGCCGGCTTTGCGCGCCAGCGACGAACAGTGAGCTATGTTACTTTTGAAGAAGCGCTGGAGCGCGCTGACTATGTCAGCCTGCACGTGCCGCTGATTCAACCGCAGCAATCTGCCGCGCCGACCCTTCACCTCATCAACCAGTCAGCCTTCGAGCGCATGAAGCCGACCGCTTATCTGATCAACACGGCGCGCGGCCCGGTCGTTGACGAAGAGGCGCTGGTCGCCGCGCTCATCAAGAGGCAGATCGCCGGCGCGGCGCTCGATGTGTTCGCGCGCGAGCCGCTGCCGGCAGACTCGCCGTTGCGTGACGAGCGCTTGAAAGATCGCCTGCGACTCTTTCACCACTTTGCCTCGGGAACACGCGAGACGCGTTTGTCTGCGGACCCCGAGGTCGGCATGGCCGGGCGCTGTGTGCAGGGCTTGATCGATGTCATCGAAGGCCACTATGGCGGCGACCCGTCGCGCATGCCGTTTGTCGTTAATAAAGAAGCGTTCGAATGATCAACGTGGACGTTGCTTGGGATCGAGCCGCTCGCGCAGGCCGTCGCCGATGAAGTTGAAGGAGAGGACGGACAAGGCGATCATCAGGCCGGGAAAGATGAACAGGTGTGGCGCGGTGAACCAGAACTCGCGCGAGTCGTCAATCATCTTGCCCCACGACGGGATGGGCTCAGGCACGCCGAGGCCGAGAAAGCTCAATCCCGCTTCGGCCAGGATGGCGCCCGCCATGCCGAGCGACGCTTGCACAATCAACGGCTGGATCGAGTTGGGGAGAATGTGTTTGGTAAGGATTCTGAAATCGCTTGCGCCGAGAGCGCGGGCAGCCTGCACAAAATCATACTCGCGGACTTTCAAGACCTGCGCGCGCATCAGCCGCGCATAGCCGACCCAGCCGATGACCGACAGGGCGAGGATGAGGTTCTTCAAACTCGGCCCCAGAAAGGCGACCATCGCGATGGCTAAGAGAATGCCGGGGAATGAGAGGAAGACATTGAAGAGAAATCCGGAGACCAGGCGGTCTATCCAGCCGCCTTTGTAACCGGCGAACGAGCCGATGGCGATGCCGAAGAAGGAGGAGATCGTTACTACAGATAGGCCGACCAGCATCGACACGCGCGCCCCATAAATAACCCGTGTCATCATGTCGCGGCCCAACTGGTCGCGCCCCATCCAGTGCGCCGCGCCGGGCGGGTCGAGCCGCGCGCCGAGGTCCTGGCTCTGCACACGATTCCACGACGCCAGCAGCGGCGACAACACCGCCAGCAGCACCATCACGCCGGCCACGGCGAATCCGAATTTCGTAACCCGAGTCATAAAAATAGTGACGAGTGATGAATGATCAATGATGAGTGATGAGGAAGACAGCAGGCATCAGCTTGTTACTCATCACCTGTCACTCGTCACTCGATTTTGATTCGCGGATCGAGGAAGCGATAGACAAGGTCGGTCGCGGTGTTGACCAGCACATAGGTCGCCGCGATGACCAGAATACAGCCCTGCGTTAGTTTGTAATCTCGCTCACTGATTGAATCTACGAGCAGGCTGCCGACGCCGGGCCACGAGAAGACGCGCTCGGTGATGATGGCGCCCGCCAGCAGGACGCCGAATTGCAGGCCGAGCACGGTGACTACGGGAATCAAGCCGTTCTTCAAAACGTGCTTGTAGATGACGCGCCGTTCGGGCAACCCTTTAGCGCGCGCCGTGCGCACATAATCTTCGCCAAGTTCTTCAAGCACGCTTGAACGCACGATGCGCGTCAGCACCGCCGAAAGCCCTGCGCCGAGGGTCACCGCCGGCAAGATCAAATGCGCCAACCCGCCTGCGCCCGACACCGGCGTCATGCCGAGCTGGACGGAGAAGACCAGCACCAGCAGCGGCCCAAGCGCAAAGCTCGGCAGCGAGATGCCGAGCAGGGCGACGAACGTAGACAGGCTATCAATGGCAGAACCTTTGTGGGTCGCCGCGGTGACGCCGAGCGGAATCGAAAGCAGCGTGGCGATGATCATCGCAGCGATGGCTAATTTGATTGTCGCCGGGTAGCGCGCGGCGATGCGCTTCAGCACAGGCTCGTGAGTAACCGGGTTGCTGCCCCAGTCGCCGCCCACCAGGCCCTTCAAGTAATCGGTGTATTGCGTGAGCAGCGGCTTGTCCAGGCCAAGCTCGGCGCGCGCCGCCTGGTACTGCTCCTGTGTGGCGTTTTCGCCGACCAGCGTTAAGGCCGGATCGCCGGGCACGATGTGGATGAGCAGGAAGACGAGCGTGACGACGGCCCATAGAACCGGGATGATGAACAGCAGTCGCCGCGCGACGGCAAACGCGAATCCTCGCATAGCGCGACCATCATAACAAACCGCTTAGGCCGCCGCCATTGCGCCGCTTGCAATATGAAAGCGCGATTGCTTAATATCAAACCCGACGACAAAGAAGTTGCTTTGAAAATTAAGCCGGTGTAGCTCAATGGTAGAGCGCCAGTTTTGTAAACTGGATGCTATGGGTTCGAGTCCCTTCACCGGCTCCACTACCTTAAGTCTTATTCGACGCTTCCCCTGCTTCTGTAACATTCCTTGCATATCTGAACTGAACCAAAGTGGAGGCGTTATGCAAGGGCAAGAACATGGGCAGCGGGCGTCACGCGCGCCGAGAGCGCTATGCCGCGGGCCACAGTTATTGACCGGAACGCGCCGCGGCGCGACCATCACCTCGCAGCACAACTCGGGCACTTGCCCTTGATGCGCCAGCTCACTTTGTATGTTTACCTGTAAAGCCCTGCTCTCGCAGCAGGACTTTTGATCTTAGAGAAGGACTACAGGCTCTTGCTGATTCGCTCACCGAGGGCTGGCTTGTCAGGTGGTGTAACAACCGATAGAATTAATTCTATCGGGCCGGTTGCTGTCTCCTCGCTGTCTCGCTGAACGGTGTGGCGTCAGGCGCTCACGAACAGGGCGCGCACGATCTGCAAGCACCCAGGCAAGCCGAATTTGAAAAGAGCGCGGGATTCTTGTGCGAGAAATCGGCTTGCGCGAGCAGCCTAACTCGGCTAAAATGACCGTTTTCGTATAGTAGCTTTTCGCGCTAGGGGCTATCCCTTCACGCTTCTAATAAGTTGCTTGAGCGAAAGCGCGCATTGAATTGGTGTGCTGGGGTGGTCGAGTGGCTAATGGCACCGGGCTGTAAACCCGGCGGGCTTAGGCTCTACGTAGGTTCGAATCCTACCCCCAGCATCTGGATTGAAGCGACACGGAGAGGCGGAGAGGCGGGGACGCGGCGAGATTGAAAAGCCTTCGCTGCGCCCCCGCCTCTCCCGCGACACCGCCGTCGCCGTCGGCGGGCGTAGCGCAATGGTAGCGCACTAGCCTTCCAAGCTAGGTGTTGCGGGTTCGAGTCCCGTCGCCCGCTCCAGTTGTGAATCGGATATTGGCGCAGGCCGGCGTAGCTCAGTGGTAGAGCGCATCCTTGGTAAGGATGAGGCCATGGGTTCAATCCCCATCGCCGGCTTCATCACAGGTCAGTTGGCATCGAGCCGGAAGCGGCGCAAATGCCCCGGCTTTGACACAGGAGAGTTATGGCAAAAGAGAAGTTTGATCGCAGCAAGCCGCACGTCAACGTCGGCACCATCGGCCACATCGATCACGGCAAGACGACCTTGACCGCCGCCATCACCAAGGTCTTAGCCAAGCACAACCCCAAGATCACCTTCCGCTCCTTCGACTCCATCGATAATGCCCCGGAGGAGAAGGCCCGCGGCATCACGATTGCCACCGCTCACGTCGAGTATGAGACCGCCAATCGCCATTATGCGCACGTCGATTGTCCGGGCCACGCCGACTACATCAAAAACATGATCACCGGGGCGGCGCAGATGGACGGCGCCATCTTAGTCGTTGCCGCCACCGACGGCCCCATGCCGCAGACCCGCGAGCACATCCTGTTGGCGCGCCAGGTCGGCGTGCCGGCCATGGTCGTCTTTATGAACAAGGTGGACGCGGTGGATGACCCTGAGCTTTTAGACCTGGTCGAACTCGAAGTCCGCGAGTTGCTGTCGAGCTATCAGTTCCCCGGCGACACGCTTCCCGTGGTGCGCGGTTCTGCACTCGGCGCCCTGAACGGCGAAGCCAAGTGGGAAAAATCGGTCGACGAGCTGATGGAAGCGGTCGACAAGAACGTGCCTTTGCCGGC
>JBJMGU010000080.1:0-4216 GCA_045807765.1 Blastocatellia bacterium | reverse complement strand
CTGCGCTTCCCTTCTCCATCAGCCCTTCGCCCGCCCCCAGGATCAACGGCATCCAGACAAACCCCAGCAACTCGGCTATCGCGCCGCGCTGATACTGATCCAGCAGATGATACGGCCCCAGCACATAGGCCGTCATCGCCACCATCGCCGCTAAGCGCCCCATCGCGCGGCGCGCATACCAATAGAGCGCCAGCGCCGATGCCAGCATCATCAAGAGATGCGCCAGCAGCAGCCCTCGCGTCCAGTCGTGGGTCAGAGCAAAGCAGGCCGAGGTCAGGTAGTAGACGCCCGGCGGGTAGAAGCTCGGCGTCGCCGCGCCAAAGCCGCGATTGCTGTCGGCTTCCCATCGCGGATAAATCTCGCCGCTCGCTAGCCCTCCATAAAATGACCGCATCTGGTCAAAGTGCAAAAACATGTCGTGCGTCGTCGGCATCCTGAGCCCCGAAGCCGTACCCGCTTCGGTCTGCCCCATAAAGAAAAACGGCACGACCGCAGCCAGACTCAGCCCGACGGCGAGCAGCGTCACCAGCAGCGGCGCAAGCCTGTGCTTTCGGGTGTTCAGTTGATGAGGCGTCATTGATTACAGCAGGAATGCTAACACAGGCGTTGTGGCGCAGAAAACTTGCGCGCCCGCACCGCGGTTTGCGCACCGACGCCGCCAACGTGTAGAAATGAGTGAGGACATATTCAAGGAGGAAGCCATCATCCATGACTGCCATTAACTCGAAACAAGCAAAGCCGCTGACCGATGACGAAGTGCGCGTCATGACCGCTTACTGGCACGCCGCAAATTACCTGTCGGTCGGGCAAATTTACCTCTATGACAACCCGCTGCTGCGCGAGCCGCTCAGCGTCGAGCATGTCAAACCGCGCCTGCTCGGCCACTGGGGGACGACGCCGGGCCTTAACTTCATCTACGTGCATCTGAATCGCGTCATCAAAGCGCGAGACTTGAATGTCATCTACATCACAGGCCCCGGCCACGGCGGCCCCGGCCTGGTCGCCAACACCTACCTCGAAGGCAGCTACAGCGAGTTTTATCCCAGCATCTCGCAGGACGCGGAAGGGATGAAAAAGCTATTCAAGCAGTTCTCGTTTCCCGGCGGCATTCCCAGTCACGTTGCGCCTGAAACGCCCGGCTCGATTCACGAAGGCGGCGAATTAGGGTACGCGCTCGTGCATGCCTACGGCGCGGTGTTAGACAACCCCGACCTGCTGGCCGCGTGCGTCATCGGCGACGGCGAGGCCGAAACCGGCGCGCTTGCCGCAAGCTGGCACTCGAACAAGTTTCTTAACCCGGCGCGCGATGGCGCGGTGCTGCCCATCTTGCACCTGAACGGCTACAAGATCGCTAACCCAACACTGTTTGCGCGGATGAGCGAAGACGAGCTACGCAGCTTGATGATCGGCTATGGCCACAAGCCTTACTTTGTTGAAGGCGACGACCCGGCAGCGATGCACCAGTTGATGGCGGCGACGATGGATAAGGCGCTCGACGAGATCAGAGCGATTCAGCAAGAGGCGCGGCGCGACGGTTTCAAGCAGCGCCCGCAATGGCCGATGATTGTCTTGCGCACACCCAAAGGCTGGACGGGGCCGAAGACGGTGGACGGCAAGCCGACTGAGGGTAGTTTCCGCTCGCATCAGGTTCCTTTGGCCGACATTGCCAACAAGCCCGAGCATCTGCGCCAGCTTGAAGAGTGGATGCGGAGTTATCAGCCCGAAGCCTTGTTTGACGGAAGCGGCGCGCTACGCACCGAGTTGCGCGAGCTTGCGCCTGTGGGCAATCGCCGCATGGGCGCCAACCCGCATGCCAATGGCGGCTTGCTGCTGGTCGATTTGAAGCTGCCGGATTATCGCGGTTATGCGGTTGATATCGAAAAACCCGGCGCGGTTGAACTGGGAGCGACCGGCGTGATGGGCCAGTTCCTGCGCGACGTGATGAAGCTCAACATGGAGGCCCGCAACTTTCGCGTCATGGGGCCGGACGAAACCGTCAGCAATCGCCTCGGCGCAATTTTGGAAGTGACCGACCGCGTCTTCACCGATACGATTCTGCCGACTGACGAGCACCTGTCACGCGATGGCCGCGTCATGGAAGTCTTGAGCGAGCAGATGTGCCAGGGCTGGCTCGAAGGTTACTTGCTGACCGGCAGGCACGGGCTCTTTTCGTGCTATGAAGCGTTCATTCACATCATTGACTCAATGTTCAATCAGCATGCCAAGTGGCTGAAGACGACGCGCCATATTCCCTGGCGGCGTCCTATTGCCTCGCTCAACTATCTGCTGTCGTCGCACGTCTGGCGGCAAGACCACAACGGCTTCAGCCATCAAGACCCCGGCTTCATCGATCACGTCGTCAACAAGAAGGCCGAGATCGTCCGCGTCTACCTGCCGCCCGACGCCAACACCTTGCTGTCGGTGACCGATCATTGTTTGCGCAGCCGTCACTATGTCAACGTCATCGTCGCCGGCAAACAACCCGCGCCGCAATGGCTCGATATCGAAGCCGCGGCGCGTCATTGCGCCACCGGCATCGGCATCTGGGAGTGGGCGAGCACCGACGAAGGCGTCGAGCCGGACGTCATCATGGCCTGTTGCGGGGACGTGCCGACGCTTGAAACGCTGGCCGCCGTAGACATCCTGCGCCAGCATTTCGCCGACTTGAAGATTCGCGTCGTCAACGTCGTTGACCTGATGACGCTGCAACCATCGAGCGAGCATCCGCACGGACTATCGGACAAGGATTTCGATTCGCTTTTCACGCGCAACAAGCCGATTATCTTCGCTTTTCATGGTTATCCGTGGCTGATTCACCGACTGACTTATCGGCGGACAAATCATGCCAACCTGCACGTGCGCGGCTACAAAGAAGAAGGCACGACGACGACGCCTTTTGATATGACGGTGCTGAACGACCTGGATCGCTTCCATCTGGTCAATGATGTGATTGACCGGGTCGAGAAGCTCGGCGCGCGCGCCGCTTATGTTAAACAGGCGATGCGCGACAAGCTGTTCAAGCACCAGCAGTACATTGAGAAGTACGGCGACGACATGCCGGAAATACGCGACTGGAAGTGGCCATATTGAAAGAGCCGGGCAAACGCCTCTTTCATGTTAGCTTACGTTTCTTCGAGGAGACTGAGAACACGCGCCAGCATCGCTTCGTCGGCCTTGAGACAGCCGTGCATGCCATCGATGCGCCGCGGCTCGGTGCCGATGATGGCGGCGCTCGCCACCTCCAGCCGCTTGCGGTACTGCTCGGGCGAAAAACGGGCCGGCGGCTGTGCTACCACTGCCAACGGCCATTCATCGGCGGTGCGCCTCGGACTGAGCTGCTCGTCAAGAAACAGCCGTAAGACTTCTGCCGGGTCGCCGCCGCCGGTCAGCGAGAAGCGCCGCTCGTAGAGCTCCAGCGCCAGGTGATAGGTCTCCGAGCCTTTGAAGGTCTCTTCGAGCAAGCGGTGGAGTTCGCGCGAGACTTGCGGCCAGCCTTCGCCGTGTTGGCCGAGGTGTTCGCGCAACTGGATCAGCATGACGGCGAGCCATTCGCGCCGCTCCGCGGGCAACTCGGCATTGAGGATGTCGTGGATGAGCAGGGGGCGTTCGTCGTCATTGAAGATGACACGCTCTTGCGTCGAATCATCATTTGATGTAGTCATGTAGCCGTCCTTTCCGCAGCGCGGGTGTAATAAGGCACACCAATCCTGATACGCCCGTGTGCGCAGTTGGGCAAAGTGGGCCGTCATCACGAGTGGCGGCTCACTCGCAGATATTTATCTGGGTATTTGAGAGAACCGGTTCAGGTGCGGAAGGGCGGGCCGTGAATCGGCGCGCAGGTTAAAAGGCGTGCCGGCATCGGTGACGGCGGCGCGAGCGGCAGCCGGGCCGGGGTGAGTGGTTCACTTAAGGTCAGCGGGCGCGGACCTTCCTCCGATTCGTCCGGCGCGTCTTGGGGTAGCGCAACAACAATGATGGCTTTCGAGCTTTGCTGCTCGGCGATCTCAGCGGCAGTTTCCCTGTACTCTTTGATGGTTCGAGCAAGCGGCGAAACGAGGACGGGGCGGATTGCCGCTTCCGCTTCTTGAATTCTTCCACACCCCACATACTCGACGGCAAGGCTGTTGAGAAGATCGAAGTACAGGCGCGGATTCACGCACGCGAAGTGCCGGGCAATCGGGTAGAGGACTTCCAGTTGCTCGACGGCGCGGTGGTG
>JBJMGU010000079.1:0-14745 GCA_045807765.1 Blastocatellia bacterium | reverse complement strand
TGTATAGCCTCTGTTCGATCGCGTCGTAATCTTTGATCTGGTCTGTCGCGGCGCTCCACAGCCGCTCGGCCTGCGCATCAAGAATTGAAGTGACCCGCTCGGCGCTCAGGTGGGCTTTCTCCATTCCTTCCTGGATCTCCTTTTGGGCAAGGGCTTGCTGGGCCAGTCGATTGAGAATAGATAGATCTTGCTGGTAAGCCACTTTCACCCCACTTTCCGGCTTGGCGGCACGGCAAGGCCATCAACCGCCGGGCATAATCATCGGCCCGCCAGCCGTTCCATCCTATCGGTGGGCGACGACCGGCCATGGGCGAGCTTCGCGGGCCGCGCGCCCCGCTGCCGATTGGTTCCGTCTACAATGGCAAGCGGCCTTGAAAAGAGCTTCGGGCCGACTGGTGTCGCGCCTGGCACCACGGGTCGGCCCTCATGGCCAATCTCCGTGAGCGGTCATGCTTTATCGAGCGCTGCCCAGGTTCCTGGGCCGACGATGCCATCGGGCGTCAGGTTATGGGCACGCTGAAAGGCTCGCACCGCGGCTTCGGTCCTGGGGCCAAAGTTGCCGGTGGGCGGGATAATATTGACTTTCGCTTGCACCTGCTTGACCAGCTCGCTCGATGCGCCGCGCCTGAGCGTGGGCCGGCCCGTAGCCAAGCCCGGCTGCGGCGCGGGCTCGGCTACGGGAATCGTCACCGGCGCAGGCGCTATGCCGTCGAGTATCGCCTGGACCGCCGCACGGAAGGGGACCATGTCAAAACTCGGATCCGTTTTGCGCCCTTTCGGCTTGGCGTATTCTTTGTGGCCGGCACAGAATTCGGCTCCCTTGCCGATGTGCTTTAAGATGGCGGCGACGCCGCGCTGGTACGCTTCCACTTGCACGGCGGGCCAAGGGTCGTTTGGCAGGCCGGTATTCTCCGCCTCAATGCCGATGAAGCTGCTATTGCCGGTGGTGACGCCTTGCCACTCGCCCGCGCCGGCGTGTAAGGCGCGGCCCGCGGCGATCACGTAATAGGTGCCGTCGCGGCCAAGCCCGAGTTGCGAGAGCGGGCCGGGCAGGTCGGGGCGCCCATTGATGATCGTCTTGAGACTCGGCATATTGCCATTCTTCGGCCCCGCCGTGTGGTGGCAGAGGACGCCGACAACTTTGCCCATGTCGCCGCGCCCGCGAGTTTTCCATTGATCGTCTACCGGGGCGACTTTCAGCCCGGCTTCCTTCAACACGTCGGCTAACCAGCTTAATGAGAATGCCATGTTAAGCTACACCTCCTTCTGCCGGCGGCAGGTCTTCGTCTGATGTGAAATCCTGGATGGTGATGTCGCAGCCGTCCTTATCGCTATCCTGCTCGTCAGGATCAGGGGTCGGTACTTTCTCAGCCATTTGCAGCTTCCTCTCTTTCTTTACGAAATACACCGGATATTCCGGGGGTTGCGGGGGTGTTTCTTCAAGAAAACACCTCTATGCCTCGATACCTATCAGGTCTATAAAGTGGGCCACACTTTATGCTGATTGAATTAAAAAGTCAATCAGCCCGACTAAGAGATCACGCTCACACTGACCAGCGGCTGATGCGCATCTTTTGTTATGATCTGGCGCGTCCGGCGGCGAGCCATACCGTTGCGGCATCGCGTTTCATTGCCGCGCGGTGATGGCTTATACTGGTCGCGGACTATCGTTTCACTAAACTCGCCTGGCGCGCATCGAGGAGGGTGTATGAAGTCGCATTCGCGTTTGCTCGCTCTCGCCGTTCTCGTTTCCCTGCTGGCTCCTTTGAGCGTCATCGCTCAGGGGCCGCCGCCGCCCGCGCCGCAAGCCATCGAGCAGTTCATCACGCGCCTGCGCGATGGGCTGAAGCTCAGCGATGAACAGCTCAGCCAGTTGCGGCAGGTCTTATCCCAACACGAATCGAAATACCTGGAACTGCGCCGCCGCGCCCAGACCAATCCGTATCAGCCGGGCCTCGTGCCGGAGGTCGAAAAAGAGCAGAGCGCCATCCGCGACGAGATCGCCGCCTTACTTGACGAAGCGCAGAAAGCGAAGCTCGCCTCGCTCGACGTAAGATTGCCGGTGCCGCTGCCGCCGCCCTTCATCGTCATCAACATCCCGCCGCGCGCCGCGGCTCGTGAAGCCATACCACAGGCGACGCGTGAGCCGTTAATCGCCGTGCCGCCCGCAACGGCGCGAACGGCGCGACTCAGCGACGATCAGAAGATCATTCACCTGCTCAACCGCGCCACCTTCGGCCCGCGACCGGGCGATGTCGAGCGCCTGCGACAGATCGGCGTCGCGCGCTTCCTCGACGAGCAGTTGCATCCTGAAACGATTGACGACGCGGAGCTGGAAAAGCGGCTCAGCGTCTTGCCGACCTTGCAGATGAGCGCCGCCGAAGCCTATCAGTTTTACCCGCCGCCGCCGGTCATCGAGCAGCGCGCCAAGGAGAAGAATCCGCCGCCCATCTTCGGTCGCCCGCAACAGCTCTACGGCGAGCTGGTGCAGCAGAAGCTCGTCCGCGCCGTCGCGAGCAACCGCCAGTTACAGGAAGTGATGACCGATTTCTGGTTCAACCACTTCAACGTCTTCGCGCAGAAGGAAGCCGACCAGTGGTTTGTGTCGAGCTATGAGCGCGACGTCATCCGCCCGCGCGCTCTCGGCAAGTTCCGTGACCTGCTGCTGGCGACGGCGCAGAGTCCGGCGATGCTCTTTTATCTCGACAACTGGCTGTCATTTGCGACGGATGCAAAGGAGCCGCGCCCGCCGCGCCCGCCCGCGCCCGCAAACGCCAGACCGGCTCCTGGAGCCAATCTCGCGCCAACGCCTGCGCCCGCGATGCCGGCAAGCCAGAGTGCCAGCTCGGAAGCGCCGGCTATGCAAACGCCGCCTCAAGCCAATCCCGCAATGCCCGCCGCTCAGGCGCAACCGCCGAGGCCGCCGCAACGCAAGCGCGACATCAACGAGAACTATGCGCGTGAGCTGATGGAACTGCACACGCTCGGCGTCGAAGGCGGCTACACGCAGAAAGATGTACAGGAAGTGGCCCGCTGTCTGACCGGCTGGACGATTGACCGCCCCTATCAGGGCGGCGGCTTCATGTTCCGCCCGTGGATGCATGACACGGGCAGCAAGGTGGTGCTGGGCGTCACGATCCCCGCGGGCGGCGGCATCAGCGATGGGCTGCGCGTCATTGACATTCTGGCGCGCCACCCGGCGACGGCGCGCTTCATCTCGAAGAAGCTCTGCGAGCGGTTCGTCAGCGACCAGCCGCCGGCGCCGCTGGTCGAACATGTGGCGCAGGTCTTTCTGCGAAGCGATGGCGACATCGGCGAAGTGCTGCGCGCCATCTTCACATCAGCCGAGTTCAACTCGCCTGCCTGCTTCCGCGCAAAAGTGAAATCGCCGCTTGAGCTGGCGGCTTCGGCGATTCGCGCTCTCGACGGCGATACCAACGGCGGGCCGCCACTGCACGAATGGCTGCGGCGCATGGGCGAGCCGCTTTATCAATATGCCTTCCCAACCGGCTACGGCGAGAATTCGGAGAAGTGGATGAACACCGGCGTCTTCTTCAACCGCATCAACTTTGCGGTGGCGCTGGCGAACAGTCAGATCAACGGCACGCGCTACGACCCGGCGCGGCTCATCAAGGCGACGGCGGGAGACGATGAAGCGATAAATCAGCTTGCGGCGTTGCTCATTCATACGCCGCTCACGGCAGACAGCCGCCGCGTCGTGCGCGAAGCTCTTGCACAGCCAATGGCGTCGCCACCGCAGGCTCGCTCCGCCGCAAGCGACGGCCATCAGCCGGCCCCTGTGCCGGCCAGCGCCGACAGCAAGAACGACCCGCGTGCGCGCCACCTGGCACAACTGATTGGCCTGCTGCTCGGCACCACAGAATTTCAGAGAAAATGATGAATGATGAATGATGAATGATGAATGATGAACTGCGGAAAGTTTCTCTTAATTCATCAGTCATCAGTCATCATTCATCATTTCAATCAGAGGGGAAGATCATCGCTTATGAAGAGACTGGGAGTGGGATTCATCGGCAGCGGGTTTATCACCCGCTTTCACATCCGCTCGTGGGTTGGGGTGCGCGACGCCGACGTGCGCGGCGTTTGGAGCCCGCAGCGGGCGAACGCCGAATCTGCCGCGCAACTGGCGCGCGACCTGCGCGTTGGCGAGGCGCGGGCCTTCGATTCGATTGAAGAGATGATTGCTTCGCCTGACATTGACGCCATCTGGCTTTGTGGTCCAAACCACACGCGGCTCGATAATATGGAGCAGATCGTCCGCGCCCTCAACTCGGGTAAAGGCCGGCTGGTCGGCGTCGCCTGCGAAAAGCCGCTGGCGCGCAACGTCGCCGAGGCCGCGCGCATGGTCGAGATGGTCGTAGGTGCCGGACTGCTGCATGGCTACCTCGAAGACCAGTTGTTCACGCCAGGCGTCGTGCGCGGCAGGCAGATCGTCTGGGCGCGCGGCGCGGCGACCACAGGGCGGCCTTACCTGGCGCGCGCTGCCGAGGAGCACAGCGGCCCGCACATGCCGTGGTTCTGGCAGGGCGAGTTGCAGGGCGGCGGCGTTCTCAACGACATGATGTGCCACAGCGTCGAAGTCGCGCGCTATATGCTGACCGAACCGGGCAAGCCGCGCAGCAGTCTGCGGGCAACGAAAATCTGGGCGCAGATCGCCTCGTTGAAATGGAGCCGGCCGGAATACGCGCAGCGCTTGAAAGAGACAATGGGACCAGAGGTGGATTACCTGACGCGCCCATCGGAAGACTTCGCCCGCGCCACTGTGCACTTTGTTGACGAAGCCAATAACCCGCTCATCGTCGAGGCGACGACCTCGTGGAGCTTCGTCGGCGCTGGCTTGCGCTTGAGCCTTGAGCTGTTAGGGCCAGAGTATTCGCTATCGCTCAACTCGCTCGATAGCGGCCCGAAGCTCTTCTTCAGCCGCAACGTCGTGGGTAGTGCCGGCGAGGACATCGTCGAAAAGCAGAACGCCGAGCAGGGGTTGATGCCTGTGGTTGCCAACGAAGAGTCGGAATACGGCTATGAAGGCGAGAACCGCTATTTCGTGCAGTGCTTTCTCGAAGGGCGGCAGCCGGAAGAAAATTTCTACGACGGCCTTGAAGTGACTCGACTGCTGATGGCGGCTTACATGAGCGCCGAGCAAGAGCGCGCCCTCGAATATCCGCCACCCGATCTCGACCGGTTCATCCCGGCGGTGGCGCGCGGCACATGGAAGCCTTGAGCTATGACGGCTGAGTCGAGAAAGAAACTTCACCTCGCGTTGCTCGTCAGCTTTCTGGTCATTCTGATCTGGTCAGTGATCGGCCCGAAGGATCGCTTCACGTGGCTGCTTGAAACCTTCCCGGCGATGATCGGCGCGGTGATCTTGCTTGCGACCTATCGCCGCTTCGAGCTGACGACGCTGCTTTACGTCCTCATCTGGATGCACGCGATTATTTTGGTGATCGGCGGTCATTACACCTACGCAGAGGTGCCGCTGTTCAACTGGATTCGCGATGCGTTTCATCTGAGCCGCAATCATTACGACCGCGTCGGCCATTTCGCGCAGGGCTTGGTGCCGGCGATGATCGCCCGCGAGTTCCTCTTGCGAAGATCGCCGCTCGAACCCGGCAAGCTGCTCGCCTACATCATCGTGAGCATCTGTCTCGCCATCAGCGCGGCGTACGAGCTGTTAGAGTTCGGCGTCTCGATGCTGACCGGCAGCGCCGGCGACGCCTTTCTCGGAACGCAAGGCGATGTCTGGGATACACAAAAGGATATGATGATGGCGTTAATCGGCTCGATCACGGCTTTGCTGACCTTGAGCCGTTGGCACGACCGCCAGCTCGCGCGCTTCGTTGATGTGCGCAGCAAGCGGCGCGCGGCGGGTGAATGACACCTGTCAAATTTGCAGCCTCGGCGTCGCTGCCTGCATAATGGCAGTGTTGACCTTGCTAATCAGGGAGGTTGATTGATGACATCGAAAACCTTCTCACAGGTGCGCAGCGCGACCCTCAAGAAATCGGATCTTTCCAAAGAGCAAGAGTGGTTGCAGCAACATGGCCATGAGTATATCGGCGAGTGGGTGGTGCTGAGCGAAGGCCAACTCGTCGGGCATACTGCAAATAGCCATGAAGTTGCCGCCATCGCCGTCAGGGCGCGCGCGCAAGGAATTCATTTCCCCTATATTAAATTCATCAGTGATCAATCAGAGCCGATCTGGATGGGATGGTTATGAATGCCTGGATACTCGACTTTGCCGACCGCCTCACTTACAGCAAGCACGACGAAATTACAATCGAGATTTTTCTTTCCGGTAACTCGTCGATTCCTGTTGCAGTTGTGGCCAAAGTCGACATAGGCAGTAAGTTCTGCATGTTTCAACCGCGGTATGCGGATGTTTTAGGCTTTGATTTGCAGACTGGCCTCAGGCAAAGCATCCGCACCCCTGCCGGCTCCTTCACCGCTTACGGTCACGAGATCACGCTAACCGCCGGCGATATGGAGTGGGATACCATCGTGTACTTCGCCGAGCCAGAGAGTTTTCCGATCAATGTCGTTGGTCGGGTTGGCTTCTTCGATCACCTACAAGTCGGCCTCGTTGATTACGAGCAATTGCTTTACCTCAGTCCTTACAACCCGGCTTAACCTCAACTAAAGTGGCTCTCAATTCTATCGCGCGCCGAAGTGCAGGCGCAGGCCGGCGCGTGCCATTAGCGGCGGCCCTATCGTGCGCACAGGCGTCCGCCCGATGTCGTAACGCTCGTCAGTCAGGTTTTCGAAGGCCGCAAACAGCTCGACGTTGCGCGACAACCGGCGCGCGGCAAACAGGTCGAGCGTGAAGTAACGATCCAGCTTCAATTGATTCTGATCGTCGTCGAACTGTTCGCCGACGGCGCGGCCTTGCAGCGAAACCGTCACCAGCGACGGGTTGTCATAGCGCGCCTGAAAAGTCAGTTGATGACGCGGCGTCTGCGGAATCAATAAGCCTTCGAGCGCCGGGTTCGCCGGGAAGCGTAAGACGGTCGCGTCGGCGAATTGATAACCGCCCGCAATCGTCACCGTGCGCGAAAGGTGCGCGTCGGCCTCGAACTCAACACCCACCGAGCGCGTCCGCCCGAGGTTCTGCCTTTGCCGCGTGATCAAGGCCGGCGTCACGCTCAAAGTAACGTTCGCAATCGGGCGCGTCAGCTCGCTCCAGAAAAACGTGCCGCGCACCGCCAGCCGCTCGGCAAACCCTGAAACGCGAGCGCCCGCTTCGCCGCCCGTCAGCCGCTCGGCGCGCAGGTTTACATTCGCCTGTGTCAACACGTTGCCGACTCGGAATGAACGGTACAGCTCATTGAGCGTCGGGGCGCGGAAGGCGCGATAGCCTGAGGCGTACAACGACACATGCTCACTTGCTTTATAGAGCAGCGACAAGCGCGGGCTGAACGCCGTTTCGATTCGGTCTGTGAACTTCGTTACACTCACCGGGCCGGGCACGGCGAGCGGCCTTGTCGTGGCGAAGGCGTCGTAATTGCGCCAGCGGTCGCCGCGCACGCCGACGGTTAAGAGAAAGCGCGGCGTGATGCGAATGATGTCCTGGCCGAAGACGCCGACCGTGCGCTCGCGCCCGCCGGCGCTGAGGGCCGAGGTGACGCGGCCAGCGCTGAAGGCCAGCTCGTCGCTTGTGCCGCGCACCTCGCGGGCATCAAGACCGGCGACGAGCGTCTGCCGCGAGCCGACGACGCGCGACCACTGCGACGTGAAGCCGATTTGCTGCGCCGGCACGCGCTGGCTGCGCGTCAGCAATTCGCTCTGACGGTTTGCGGCAATCGCCGTGAAGTTCTGGTCGTAGACCTGCGTGCCGGCATACAGCCGTGCGACGAAGGTGCCGACGCGGTCTGAGCGATAATCCTCGCCGAGCGCCAGTTGGCGAATGTGCGTGCGGTTCGGCGTCAGCGGCGTGCCGTTTTCGCGCGACTCGCCGAAGAGCGAAGCGCGCGCAAAGATGCGGCCACGGTCTTCAATCAAGCGGTCAAGCCCAAGCTGGAGCGTTGTATGCTCGCTTGCGGCGCGCGTATCAACCGGGCCGCGCTCGCGCTCATCAACAGGAATGTAGCCGTCCGTGTGAAAGGCTTCGGCGGCGATCTGCCCGCTCCATTGAAACAACCGGCCCGCAGTGAACAGCGACACATCGGGCGTCTGCAAATTACCGTAAGAGGTTTCCAGCGAGAAGACCGAATCGCGCACGTCGCGCGGCAGAAAGCTGATCACGCCGCCGAGCGCATCCGTGCCGTAGAGGCTCGACGTGCCGCCCTGCACGACTTCGACGCGCGACACTGATTCGCGCGGTATGCGGCTCCAGTAGACCCAGCCGCCGAACGGATCATTGATGGGCAGGCCATCGCTCAGGACGACGGCGCGGCTCGCGCCCGATGCGCCGACGCCGCGCAGGCTGACGCCCTGCGATGTCGGGTTCGACGTGCGGCTGCTGGTGCGGCGAAAGAGGGTAAAGCCGGGCACTTGTCTGAGCACATCGTCAAGCGTCAGCGCCGCTGAGGTCGCGAGGTCAGCCGGTGACAGCACGATGACGCTCGCCGCCGTATCGCTCAAACGCGTCTCGGCGCGCTCGGCGGTGACGGTGATCTCTTCGGTGACTGTCGCCGGCGTCAAGGTGATGGCCAGGTTGGTGGCGTCGGCTTGCTGCTGGCTCCAGGTGCGCTGAAACGGCGCAAAGCCGTTGGCGTGAACGGTGAGGATGCCGTCGCCTGCGGGCACTTCATTGAGCGTAAAGTGTCCATCATCGCCGGTGGTTTGTCTTACAGCAGCCTTGCCGACGGCCAGTGCGACTTCGGCCCCGGCGACCGGATGATTGTGCTGATCGCTGACCGTGCCATTGACAGTCAAGCCGCCTGCTGCCGGCGCTTGTCCCGCCAGCGCCGAAAGGCTGTGCGCCAGTATCCACGCCAGGCAGAGAAGCCCAGGCAGAAAGCGCGGCCACCACGACAGGTTTTTGCCGTTCATCATATCCGTCCTCGCTTGAGATGAATGTACCAGTTGCGGCGGAAAAAATCATCGCCGCCGCAGAGCGCACATTTTAGAGGGCAAGCTCCGTAGGAGCACAATGTTTATAGAGTGCTGACGCTTAATGCAACCAAGCTCCGTAGGAGCGCAATGTCAACATCTCGCTCCTACGGAGCTTGGTTTTCATTACTCGCCTCAAGCTATAAACATTGCGTGCCTCCGGCACTACGAACTTCAGAACAGGCTCTTCGAGAGGTCGCAGGGCTTGAAAGCGTTTGGGTTCCTTTTATTGAATAACGCTGGCGGCGAAGCGTTCCATCTCTTCAAGCTGCGGGCTGCATTGTAACAGCAGCAGGTCAACACCGGCGTCGGCAAATTCGGCAACCCGCTCGCTCACCTGCTCGGGCATGCCGACCAGGCCAGAGCGCAGGCCGCGATTCGACACCGAGTAATCTTCGAGCGACACCTTGCGCTCAAGCTGTGTGCCCGCCAGCCACTGATTGTAATTTCCATAACCGGCGGCCTGGCTGAGCGTCGTGATGCGCTCAACTTCGCGGCGGGCCTCCGACTCGCTGTCGCGAACGATGGCGTAAGCGGCGATGCCATACTGCATCGGCGGCAGGCCGAGCCGTTCGCGTCGCGCTTTCATGTCGGCGATCTTCGGGCGGATCATCTCGGGCGGGTCGCCGTGCATCACATAAGCGTCGCAGCGCGAGGCGATCATTTCCTTAGCCGCTTCCGACTCGCCGCCCGCATAGATCGTCGGACGCGGGCGGGTCAGCGGCTTCGGCTGCATCACCGCATCGGCAATCTCGTAATAGCGCCCCTTGAACGAAAAGTGATCTTCCTTCCATAAACGATCAACGACTTCGAGCCACTCCGTAGTGCGCGCATAGCGGTCGTCATGTTGTTCGAAGTGGACACCATACTTGCGCGCTTCGTCGGCCCACCACGATGACACGACATTGAGCGACAGGCGACCACCGCCGCCGATGTGATCGATGTTGGCCGCCTGCTTGGCGAGCAGCGCCGGATGATGAAACGTCGGGCGCACCGCCACCATCAATTCCAGCTTCCGGGTCACCGCCATGAGCGCCGCCGCCGTTGACCACGCATCGAGCGCCGGCGCGTCCTCGCCCTTGATGTCGTTGAGGTTCAGCTCGGCGACCAGCGACAGGTCGTAGCCGATCTCTTCGCTGCGTCGCGCCAGCCGGCTGACGTAATCCCAGGTGGCTTGCATCTGCTCGTCTTCGATATTGCGCAGCCAGCCGCCGAAGACCGGCATCCAGTACCCGTATCGCATTAGCTTGACTCCTGTTCGAGGAAATCCACCAGCCGTACGAATGGATCAAAGCCGACGACGCGTGGGGCGTCGGCGACAAAATTCGATAGGCAGTTGATGTCGTAGAATTTCACGCCGCCGTCGCGGTCGTCAATGAAATACTCGATGCCGCCGACATCTACCTTCGCGGTCTGGGCGATGGCTTCGACCGCCGAGATGATTTCGGCAGGCGGCGTGTAGCCTTCGACCTGCAAACCTGTGCGCGGCGCATCAACGGGACAAGCCGAGCGCGCCAGCTCCTCGCCGCCGGTCGTCTGACAGATGGACGCCGGGCAGAGGTTGTAGCTATCGCCCGAGGTATAGATTCGGATGGCGTAGAGGTACTTGCCGCCGAGGGTTTCGACGCGGGTAATGAATCCGCCGCGCGCCGGGACGAATTCCTGAACCAGCCCTGTGCCGTCTATGCCGAGGTCGAGCTGCTCGGCTTCGACCGCCATTTCGAGCGACGCCGCATCGTCAAACCGGACGATCCCCGCGCCGCTGCCGCCGATGTTGGCTTTGACGACGAGCGGGAATTGCAGGCCGCTGGCGGCGCGCGGTGCTTCCGTCGGGTGGCTGATGACTCGGGCTCGCGGATAGCCGAGGCCGAGCTGTTCGAGCAGCATCAACTGCATGGCTTTGCTAGTCTCGTAAGTGAATGCGGTGTGGCCGTTGATGACGCGCGTGCCGAGGCGCTCGTAGTAGGCCAGCAGGTTGCGCGTGTAGAAGACCGCGCCGCGCGCGCCACGCAGATAAGCCGACGGGCTCATGCGATTGAAGAACAGCGCGTACGGTTTCTCTTTGAGCGATGGGTCGAATTGATGGCGGCGGGCATCGATGCGGACGTAACGAGCGCCGCGCCGGTCAAGCTCGGCAAACAGCGGGAGGAACCAGTTGGGATGCTCATGATAGATGGCTATCGGCAGCGGCGAATCACTCATCGGGTTGATCTCCTGAAAAACAAGAGGCCGCCCCGGTCGAGCGGCCCGTTCGGTTGATTGCGGCGGCGGCCTGAGGACTTCGCTATATCGAGCCGTGAATCATCGCTTCAAGCACCAATGATTGCGAAGAAAACCATAGCCCGCGGGGTGGCAAAAGTCAAACACCGCACAGTCGAGCGGCGACCGGTGAAGACTGCGCCTTGAGCCTATTTGCCAGTGAGAATGGGGTAAGGATTGATGGGCGTGCCGCCGTTCCATTTGCCCGGCGCGGCAGGCTTCGAGATGGCGAAATGCAAATGGTAATTGCCGGCGCCGGCATTGCCGGTATCGCCGACGTAAGCGATCACCTCGCCGCGCGTCAGCGCCTTGCCTTCGCTGATGTCGTCGGCGTAGCGCTGAAGGTGGGCGTAGTAGTAAACATACAACCCCGATGAATCCAGCTCGTAAAGCGTGATGCCGCCCCGGTCGCTATGAAACAAGCGGACGATCTTACCGTCGGCGGCGGCCAGCACAGGTGTGCCGCCTGCGGCCATAATGTCGAGCGCCTCGTGGGTGCGGCCTTCCGACCTTCCATCATAAAACGAGTCGCGCAGTTGACCGGCGCCGATGCCGGCGACAGGAATCAACAATCCCTTAGCCCGCAACGCCGCGCTGTCCGCTTCATTGACCAATCCCGGCGACGGCGTCGCGGCGGCAAAGTCTGTCGCCGGCAGCGTATCATTGGCGACAGCCGCCGGCTTCGCCAGACTGACCGCGGGCACAGGCGCTGCCGGAGCGTTGCTGCCGGTCGTCGCCGGCTCGACTTTCGGCGCAGGCGAGGTCATCAGCGTGCGTGACCTCGCCTGCGAGCCGGCGCGTGACGGCGCAAGGTTGAGCAGGACGATTGCGCCGAAGGTCACGCATAATCCGGCAACGATAAGCAATATCACCCGCCGTCTGGCTCGTGCATTGATTCGCACCTTATTCTCCCTTGCCACGTATTGAACCGAAACGCGCAGCGCGCGGCGACGCCGACACGCTTTATATCAGAGCAAGTCGTACGCCATGACCCGCAAATTGAGCGCGTTGACACGCCTAGACGGCTGGTGTAGCGTTGCACGGTGGCGGCGAGCCACTGACCGACATGTTCTTCTGTATGGCGTGTTATAATAAAGAAGCCAAAAATGGCGCTGAGAAGTCCGCCGCCGCGGCCCGGCGCTTTTTTCTATGGGGGATCAACCAGACGAATTGAAGAAACTAAGCTTACCAGAAGATGCCATCAGGGCGTTGTATGGCCCTTATGACGAAAACATCAAGCACCTCGAAAGCCTCATTCCGGTGCGCCTCACTTTGCGTGGCAACGAGCTGATTATTGAAGGCGAAGCCGAAGACGTTGCGGTCGTCGAGCGCATTCTCGAAGACTACGCCGCGTTGTTTGAAGAAGGCCGGCGCATGTCGAACGACGATCTGAAGTCGGCGTTCAAACAGATCGCCGAAGACCGCACTTCGAGCTTGCGCGATTACTTCGTCAAAGCGCGGTTGAATCCTTCGGGCAAGAAGCAGGTGGTGGCGCGCTCGGCCATGCAGCGCCGTTATCTGGAAGCGATTGACAAGTACGACGCCGTCTTTGGCATCGGCCCGGCGGGCACCGGCAAGACGTTTCTTGCCGTCGCCAAGGCGGTCGAGGCGTTGTTCCAGAAGCGCGTCAATCGCATTATCCTGGCGCGGCCCGCGGTCGAGGCGGGCGAAAAGCTCGGCTTTCTGCCGGGCGATTTGCAGGACAAAGTTGATCCCTACCTGCGCCCGCTCTACGACGCGCTCTTCGATCTGGTAGATTACGAGCGCGTCACCAAGCTGCTCGAAAAGCGCGTCATCGAAATTGCGCCGCTGGCTTTCATGCGTGGCCGGGCACAATCGCTCGACAGTTTATTGATGACCCCGACCGGTTGGCGCAGGATGGGTGATATTCAAGTCGGCGATCTGGTCATCGGCTCGGACGGCAAGCCGACGGAAGTCCTCGGTGTTTATCCGCAGGGCAAGAAGCCGGTCTATCGTTTAACCATGACTGATGGCGCCAGCGTGGTCGCCTGCGCCGAGCACCTCTGGCAAGTCAAAACGATGGAAGACAAGCGGCGAGATAGGCCGCCGCGCATCCTTCAGACGCAAGACATGCTCGGTAACTTTCGCCGGAATCATCAATACCGCTACGAGTTGCCTTTGCTCTCCGCGCCGGTTGAATGGGAACCGCAGCCGGTTCCGCTTGAACCGTATGCGCTCGGACTGATGTTGGGCGATGGTTGTATGTCGGGAAAGACTTCGCCGACGTTTGCGACAGCCGACGCCGAATTAGTCTCGTCCTTGAGTTCTTCGTTTGCGGGCATGAGCTTGCAGGTTCGACGCAAATCCGCGATTGACTATGTGCTGGTCAATCCGCTGGCGGGCAAAGGCGGCAACAAGTTCGCGCCGGTTCGCAATCCGCTCACACAAACATTGCGCGAGTTGAGCCTGGAAGGGACGTATTCGTCCACGAAGTTCATCCCCGAAGCTTATCTCTACAACAGCGCCGAAGTGCGGATCGCGCTCTTGCAAGGTCTGCTCGACACCGATGGCGGCCCGGTGACGCAAGAAGGCCGGACTTGCCGGATTCAATACACCACCACTTCCGAGCGGCTGAAAGATGACGTGGTCTTCCTGGTGCGCTCGCTCGGCGGCGTCGCTTACTGGCGAAGACGCGAAGCCGAGGGCCGCAAGCCAGGCTTTGCAAATGGCAGAGAAGTTCTCTATCGCAATGACGCCTTCGTCATGGACATTCGCCTGCCTGAGCCGATCAAGCCGTTCCGCTTGCAGCGCAAGGCTGAAATCTATGAACGCTTCGGCGGCGGGCGCCCCATGCGCTTCATCAAAAACATTGAGCCCGTCGGCGAAGTCGAAACCCAATGCATCCGCGTCGCCGCTGCTGATTCGCTCTATGTCACAGACGATTTCATTCTGACGCATAACACGCTTGGGGATGCGTTCATCATTCTCGACGAGGCGCAGAACACCACTTCCGAGCAGATGAAGATGTTTTTGACGCGCATCGGCTTCGGCTCGAAGGCGGTGATTACCGGCGACATCACGCAGATCGATCTGCCTGCCGGGCGGCGGTCGGGACTGGTCGAAGTGCAGCGCGTGCTCAAAGACGTTGCCGGCATCGAGTTCATTCATTTCACCGACAAAGATGTGGTGCGCCATCACCTCGTGCAGATGATTGTGCAGGCGTACGACCGCCACACCAAAACGAAGTTCGAGGACAAGCTGTGAAGAAATGATGAATGATGAATGATGATTGATGAACGGCGGATGACTTACTGACAGGCGCTCCGCTGTTCCCTATTCATCATTCATCATTCATCATTAGACCTCGTGCGCAATAAGCGAACTTATTGCATACTGACAAAATCATGCTCAACGTCGAAAAGCTCCGTAAACGTCCGCCGCACTTTCTCCGCTTTG
>JBJMGU010000078.1:0-22721 GCA_045807765.1 Blastocatellia bacterium | reverse complement strand
AGGTTGTGCGGGAACTCGGTCGGGGTTTGAAAGCAGCGGGCGATCTCCGCCAGTATGAGGCAACGGCAGACAATGATGCCACAGACGACCTGGCAGATAGTAGCTTGCTGAGTTGGAAGTAGTCCTTTAGACACGGCTCGTGTAAACTTGCTGATGCGTTTGAGACGCATAAACAGCCTCCTTTGTGGGAATTGGATTTAAGCACCCAAATTCTTATCACAAAGGAGGCTCTCTCTTTTACTGGGCATGACTCAGAGCCACCGGTCTACGACCCAGCCGGTCTGATTGGCGTGATCGCCTTCGGCGAGGCGCACTTTCATCTTACCCGCCGCCACCTCAAGCACCTGCACCTGTGTGTTATTGGCGACGCGCACGGCGCGGCCCGCGCGGACGAAGCTGTCTACTTTATCGTTGTCTCGGGCGGCAAAAGCGCTGATCAGTTGCGGCAGGGCTTCTTCGTCAACCGCCACAAAGACTGATTCTTGACCTTCGATGTATAAGGCGGCTTCCGAGCCGGCGGTGATCGCGGTGCGGCGCGGCTCGGGCACTGGCCGGATGGTCGGTGCTTGATTGCGGCTGGCGCGCATTGTCAGCGCGATGATGATGGCAATGGCAATCATCAGGACGCCGGCAACTGCGGCGTAACGCATGCGCCGTCCGGTGCTTACGGCGCTTGCCCTAGCGGACGGTGGCAGGCTCGCAGGCTCAATGCTCACGTCGGGCGATGGCTCGTGCGCCGGCGCGCGGCCTACCACGGCAAGGCCGATGATGGCGATCAAGCCGAGCAGGGCGATCACCGTTCCCGCCCATCGCGGCCCGGTGTTTTGAAAGCGCACGTCAATGATATGCTGGCCAGCCGGCACCTCGACGACTTGAATGCCATCACTGTCGCTTGATAGCGGCACGCGCGCGCCGTCAACGCGCGCCGTCCAGCCGGGAAAGTTGTATGTCTTCAATCGCACGCGGCTTGGTTGGTCTACCAGGACGCGCACTTCGCGATGCTCGGGCATCCAGGTGAGGATGTTACTTGAGCCGCCTTGTGGCTCGATGATGACCGGCGCGGTGTCGGGCAGTTGCTCGGGGCGCGTGGCGTCGCGCGGCGTCATGCTCGATTCGACATAATTCTGCGGCGGCGAAAAGGCGAGATTCTTAAGCGCGCCGCCGATCACATTATAAAAGCTCACCCAAAGATTCAAAGCGACGATAAGCCCGAATGCCACGCGCAGCGCCAGAAGCCGGCGCGGTGCAAGGCCCAGGCCGCTCCGCAATCGCTCGATGGCTGCGGCGGCCAGCAGCGCGCCGAACATCGTGCTAATCGCCAGCCAGCGGAAGGGCGGCACGGCCAATTGCAGCTTTGGCAGCAAGCGCCCGATGTCGAAAGAGAATGCCGTCGTCATAAACAGGCTGGCGCCGCAGACCGCCATCCACAGGCCGATCTGTAAGCGGCGCGCGGCGCCTGTCGAATCGGTCACCGCATCCGCGGCCCAGCCCGTTTCTTGCGGCGCGCGGCGATAGATCAGCCAGACGGCGATCAGCAGAAGCGCGGTCAGCTTCAACGAATAGATGATATTCACATTGAACGGATCATTATTCGGCACAGGCTGAATGTAAGAGCCGTGATAAGGAAAAATCTCCTGGGTGTATTCAAAGACCAGGCTGGTTTCAAGCGCCGCCGGCAACCAGTAGATGGCGCTGAGGGCCAGCCCCAATCCCATCCCTGCGGCGATGCGCGCCAGAATGCGCCAGTCCCTCGCCCGCAGCGCCCAGACCAGCGCATAAAAGGCCAGCGCGTAAGAGTACATCAAGCCGACAGGAAAGTGTGTCACCAGGTGCAGGCCATACATCAATCCAAGCCCGGCGATGTGGCGCAGCGCGCCACGGCTTCCCGCCTTGTAGACGAAATAGAAGACCAGCGGCAGAAAGACGAAGCCGAAGATTTCCGGCAGCGCGCCGCGCCAATAAAGATCGGTCAGGTGATACGGCAACAGAATGTAGAGCGCCGCCGCCGCCGCGCTCGCCACACGTGAAAAGAACAGCCGCGAAACCGCGTAGAGTGCCAGCCCCGCGCCCGCCATCATCAGCGTCATCAGTACGAACAGCGTCGTGTGCCAGTCATTAAAGACGGCGTTGACCAGCGTTGTCATGTAATAAAACCCCGGCGGATAATAGTTCGCCACCGCGATGCCATAGCCGTTGTTGGCGTCGGCGAACCAGCGCGGATAAAGCACACCTGAGCGCACCCCTTTCTGGAATTGATTCATGTAAAAATAGTGGTTCGTCATGTCATGCGTCAGGATCATCTGGTAGGTCGTTTTGCCGCCATAGCTCGCCGAGTGCGAGAAGAAATACGGCACGACGAGAATGGCGCCAAGCGTCAGCGCGACCAGCAGCCCGATGATGTAGACGGTCATGCGCCGCGCTCTCCGCTGCCGGTTGCCGCCGCTGCTCTCAGGGTTGTGCGTGCGAGCCTCTGACATGAATCGAATCCTTCTTGATGAATTGTCGGCTGAGCGATCAGGGTATCTCGTAAATCGAGAAGTTGTCGAACGATGAGCGATAAATCAGTTCCAGACGGCTGGTGTCCACCAGTTTCTGCACTTCGCCCATCAGCAGGACGTAGCGCGTGCCGAGCGCTTTCAGCGTCGAGTTGGTTGGTGAGACTTTAACGACCAGCGTGCCTGCCTGTGGATTGCTGAACGCCACCTGATGGTCATCCTCCGTATAGTCGAACTGAATTTCCGCATAGCGGTTGTAGGTGGCTTCGTTCTTGCCATCGGGATCAAGCGCCCGCCAGATGTCGAGCCGCGGCGGCCATTGCACACCGGTCATGGCTTTGCCGCCAAGCGCCGCGATTAACTGGCCAGCATGAATGCCGCCATAGGCGATCCAGAAGGGCCGCTCGCTCGAATGGCGGTTGATGCGCGTCACCTCTTTGGCCAGCTCAGAGTTATAGATGTGATCGAGATTGGTCGCCAGCGGGTTGATCATCCAGGTGGTCGCCAGTTGCAGCGCCAGGATCATCAGGGCAAACTGCCGCCCTCTTCCGGCGAGCAGCAGGTAAGCCGCCATGCCGATGAAAAAGGCCATCAGCAGAGCAAACGGCGGCGTCGGAAAATCGCCTGTCAGACGCAGCAAGAAAAGGCTGTGAACAACGCAGAGCAAAACGACGCCGGCGCTGGCTACTGCCGGCATCAAGCGATCCAATCGGCTCGCGGGCGCTTCCACTTCTTTGCGCAGGATGGCGAGCGCGTATAGGCTCAGGATGATCGAGGCCAGCCCCAGCGTCAGGTCGGCGCGGTTGCCGGGAACGTAGCTCATTAAAGTGAGCTTGGCGACGAATGGCGGCACACCGACCAGCAGAAAGAAGATCATGGCAGTGATATAGCCGACCATCGCCCAGCCAACGACGCCCAGCCCGCGCGCCAGCCGTTTTGACAGCGGCAAAGCCATGAAGACCGCCGGGAAGAAATAATAAAACGACGCCGATTCGCTCTCGTTCTTCAATCCTTCAACCCTGGTGTACGAGGTCATCAGGTTGTAGATGCCACGGAACAGCTCGGCAAAAGAGTCATCGCCGCCCACAGAAAAGCGCTTGCCTGGATAGACCGTGTTGGCCGTCAGCTTGATCGCCGGCAGACAACTGATAACCCATGCTGCCGTCAGCCCGCCGGCAACAAGAATGGCCAGCCCGAAGAAGAGCAGCCGATAACTCAACATCGGCTTGAGCGAGCGATGCAGCTTGTCGCGCACAAAGAGCGCCGCGAAGAGAATGACGAAGAAATAGGCCAGCGGCACCTGCCACGGCGGGTACATGCACATGACGAAACCGGGCAAGCTCAATCCCAGCATCACGGCGCTGATGATTAATGTTCGGCGGCTTTCGGTGTGGCACAGATGATAAGACGCCAGGCAGGCCAACGCCGCAAAGAACGTCACATAAGCCGGCCACTGCGACCAGCAGATCACATAAGCCGAAGTTCCGAACAAGAGCGCTCCGAAGGCCGCCAGTTTCCAGTCTCCGTTAAAGACAATTTCCAGCAATAGGAAGAGGACGGTGAAGCAGGCCAGTGGCTGGAACCACCAGTACCATGCCAGCCCGCGCTGCGCGCCGAGGAAGAAATAGCCCCAGGTGGCAGGCCGCGCTAGCGTCGCGACGTGCCACACCGGCGTGTGCCGTTCGATCAGCATATTCTGGCCATTGCCGAAGCTCGGATTGATGACCGGGAAGCGCGGGTGCTGCGCCAACTGCGAGAGCTCGTACGGCGTGGCGACAAAGGCTTCGTCCCAGCGAAAGTAGCGGGCGTTGGCCAGCAGCAGGGTTTGCAATCCATAAAAGCTGCCCTTTGACATTTGGTGCTCGCGCTGCGGCGGCAGCCCTAAGAGATAACCGTCATAAGGTTTTTCAGGCATCCAGCTTTCGGCAGTCAGGGCCGTCGATGAGCCGTGAATGCCGAAAGCGACCAGCAGCACAAACAATAGCCAGACGCTCGCCAGCAGCCGCGCGCGCGGGCTGGCTTGTTTGACCAGGCGGGCGACATTGCGCACCACCGGTCTGTTGTTGATCGAATCTGTTTTGGACGCGCTCATCGGTTTTTGTACTGTATGCTCTAGCTGTTGAATCAATCAGGGTATCTCGTAGATCGAGAAGTTGTCGAACGAAGATCGGTAGGTCAGCTTTAAGCGGCTCGCATCGATCTGCTTCTGAGCCGCGCCCATCGCCAGAACATAGCGCGCGCCCAGAGCTTTCAATGTCGGATTGGTCGGCGCTACTTTAACGCGCATCGAGCCTTCATTGGGGTTGCTGAACGACACGGCTTGATCGTCGGCGGTGTATTCAAAGCTGACTTCCGCATAGCGATTGTAGAAGCTGGCATTCATGCCTTCGCTATCGAGCGCCCGCCAGATGCCGAGCTGCGGCGGCCATTGCACACCGGTCAGCGACCTGCCGCCGAGGATCTCGATCAGCACGCCGGGGTGAGTGCCGCCATAGGCGATCCAGAAGGGTCGCTCGCTCGACTGCCGGTTGATCTCGGTGATCGCAGTCGCCAGTTCCGAGTGGTAGAGGTGATCGAGATTGGTTGACAGCGGATTGTAGAAAAAGCTGGAGGCGAGTTGCAGCGTCGCCAGCAGCGCGAAGGTTCTGAGCCGGCCCGCGAGCAACAGGTAGGCGATGATGCCCATCAACAACCCCATGCAAAGGCCGAACAGCGGCGGCGGAAAATCGCCGGTGACGCGCAGCAGGAAAAACGAGTGCGCAACAAACAACAGGCTGACCGCTAGACTGGCAATCGTCGGCATCCACCTCTGCCATCGTCCTGAGTCGGCGGCTTGCGGTGTACGCAGGATGGCGGCGGCTCGTAGCATCAGGATGATGGACGCCAGTCCAATAGTCAGGTCGGCGCGATAGCTCGGAATGTAACTAATCAACGTCAGCCGGGCGATCTTTTCCGGCAGGCCGACAAGCAAGAAAAAGAGCATCGCCGCAATGTAGACGACCATCGCCCAGCCGACAACGCCTAGCTCACGACGCAGGCGCGGCGCTAGAGGCAAGGCCAGCAAGACGGCAGGGAAGAGATAGTAAAACGAAGCCGCTTCACACGGATTCTTCAACGCCGGCATCTCCAGCTCATTTGTGAAGAGGTTGTAAACCCCTTTGAAGATCAACGCGAGTGAGTAATCGCCACCGGTCGAAACGCGCCGGCCCGGATAGATCGTATCGGCCATGACTTTCAAGTCAGGCAGGCAGGCGATCAGCCAAAGGAGTGTCAGCCCGCCGGCCAATCCCACAGCGAGTGTAAGGCAGAGGACGCGAAGGCGGAGATGTTCTTTGAATGAGCGATGCAGCTTGTCGCGGACAAAGAGCGCCGCAAATAGCAGGACGCAAAAGTAAGCCAGCGCCACCTGCCAGGGCGGATACATAATCATCACGAAGCCGGGCAGGCTCAGGCCCAACAGCACGGCGCAAATCCATAGCGTCCGCGGACGATTCGAGGCGCACAAGTGGTAAGCCGAAAGACAGGCGAGCGCCGCAAAGAACGTCACGTGCGCCGGCCATTGCGACCAGAGGATAACGTAAGCTGAGCTACTGAACAAAAACGCGCCGAAGGCCGCCAGCTTCCAGCCGCTTTTTAGAACGATCTCCAACAACAGAAAGAGCACCGTAAAGCAGGCGAAGACTTGAAACCACCAGAACCAGGCGACGCCGCGCTGCGCGCCGAGCAGGAAGAAGCCCCAGGTCGCGGGCCTGGCCAGCGTCACAACGTGCGCCACCGGCGCGTGCGGCACAACCAGCATATTCTGGCCATTGCCGATGCTGGTGTTGATGACCGGGAAGCGCGGGTGCTGCGCAAGCTGCGAGAGCGCGTAGGGCGTGAAGATGATCAGCTCGTCCCAGCGCTCGACGCGCGCCGCCGCCATCAAGAAGGCGCGCCAGCTCTTCGCGTCGGTGCCGGATGGCTGTGCCTGCGCCGACGACAAAGGCGCGAGCAGATAACCGGTGAAGGGCTTTTCGGGCATCCACCATGCGGCGGTGACGCCGGTTGACGAGCCGTGGATGCCGCAGAGAACCAGTAGCGTGAACAGCAGCCACACGCCGCTCAACAGTTTCGCGCGCGCGCTCATCTGCCGGATAAAGCCATAATGAAATCGTGACGCTATCTGGACTCGACTCGCCATAAAAACTCAGCCTGCACATCAATCCGGCTTCAGGCTCACGTGAACAAATTCGTTCCATCTGAAGAGGCGACCGAAAGATCGCGGAAACGGAAACGAAAACTGCTTCAGCGGTTTTATCTTTACTGCGCCGGCGATCCGGTTCAGTGCGGCGAAATCCATAAACGCGACATGTGTCGGGTCGATGCGATGGCCCCACTCCTGCGGTGTGATCTGGATGACCTGGCCGCCCGGCTTCAGGGTGTGGAGATAAGCTTCAATCAGCCGAATGGTCTCCACCTCTGTCATATGCTCGGCCACATGCGACAGCAACAGGCAATCAAAGCGATCGGCGGCGTTGAACGGCGATGCCTGAAACTCAGCCGGCGTGAAGGCGCGCAAGCCGCGGGCGCGGGCGATCTCGACCACGTGCGGGCTGTGATCGACGCCGATGCCGTTGCCGGCCAGGTGCAGCAGGTTGCGCCCGATACCGCAGCCGATGTCAAGCGTGAAGCCCGGCCGCAGGCGCCGCAGGTTCCAGCGAAACGGCGCTTGCACATCAATCCAGCGCTTCCACCACACCGATTGCTCGGCCAGCAGCCGCGCCGCGTAGGCCGCGTCCTCGGTGCGCAGAGGGGTATTCGATTGCCGGTCGTTCATATCGCTATAGATCAATAATCGCAGACCTGCCGCGACTACCAGTCGTAGCTTCGCCCCAATCCTTGTCCTGAGGGCCGGGTGATCGAGATTGAAGATTGAATTGAGTCATCCTACTGGCATTGCGCAGGAAGGTCAACTTCATCAAGACGGCATGTCAGGGACAGAAGGCGCGGCCTGCTTGACACGCTGTTCGAGCAGCGCCACGCGCTGCGCGAGTTGTTTATTATGCTTGCTCAGGCGCGACAGGACAACCGAGAATTGCAGATTGATTAGGCAAATCGCAAAGAAGGCGAGCATCAAGATGAAGCCGGGATTATGAGTCCCCAGCGCCATGCTCAGGGCATCGAGCGGGCGCGTCGCCAGCGGCGCAAATAGCATGACCAGGCCGGCAACCACCCAGAGGAAAGCATATTTTTCATCGAGCCGTTTACGTCGTACTAATTGAATGATCGTCAGCAGCACGAGCAGGCTCGCCACGGCCATCATGATCCGGGTGGTTAAAGGCATGGCGTTCTCCTTGTTGAAGCATGCGTTTCTGTGTCAGGGCGATGAAGATCGAGAAGAGCATCTTGTAAACGTAATAGAGCGTCTTCGCGCCGCTGTGCATGGATTGACCGCGCCGCCGCGGACGGATCGTCACCGGCACTTCCTTAATCCTGAAGCCCGCGAAGTAAAGGCGAATCAGAGTGTCGGCGTCGGGATAATCGTGCGGGTAGTTGTCGTTGACGAAGAAGCGCATCAGGCGACAGTGAATCGCTTGAAAGCCGCTAGTCGGGTCGGTGATCTGCTGGCGCGTGAACCACGAGGCCAGCTTGCGAAACAGCGAGATGCCAAGCCGGCGACCGAGCGGAATCGCATAGTCGGCTTTGCCGAGAAAGCGCGAGCCGAGCGCCAGGTCTGCTTCACCGGCCTCGACCGGCTCCAGCAGTTGCGGGATATATTGCGGGTCGTGCTGGCCGTCGCCGTCAATCAACACGCAGACGTCATAACCGTTCTCGACCGAGTAGAGCAGCCCTGTCTGTACCGCCGCGCCATAGCCGAGGTTGAACGGCAGGCGCAGCACCTTGACGCCGGCTGCTGCGGCGACGCGCGCCGTCGCGTCCGCCGAGCCGTCGTCGACGACGACAATGTCTATGGCCGCGTGCAGGGCGCGGATTTCAGCGATCACCGCGCCGATGTTTTCGGCTTCGTTATAGGCCGGAATGATGACCAGGCTTTTCATAAACGATGAATGATGAATAATGAATGATGAATGACAGGGAACCACCAGGCCGCAACGGCGTTAGCGCCGGCAGTTCATCATTCAGCATTTCTCGTTCATCATTTCCTTGTTACCACCAGACGACCGCGAGCAATATCATTCGCAGAACATAAAACAACGGGTTGAAGACCAGTCGTGCCACGGCGGCGTCCAGCCCTCCGGAGGCTTGTCCAAAATCGATGGCGAACCCTGTGCTGCGGAGCATCTCCCGGTCGCTGACTCGGCGCAGCGATTGTGTCGCGCGCCGCTTGCTGAGAATCAAACGCCAGTTCCTTAGCATCCATCCGTAAGCGCGCAGCTTGTTGCCGATGTTGTGTCGGTCTTTCAACAGCACGAAGCTCCAGGTGATGACCTCGGCGACGAAATAGGCCGGTGCCAGAAGCAATAGCGTCGGCCAGCGCAGGCTCTTAATCAGCATCAGGTAACGATTGCGCTCTTCCCAGAAAACCTTCAGCGGCGTGATCCGCAGCTCGTAATCATGCAGCACGAGACTGTCGGGCGCATAGACCGTCTGCCAGCCGTTGAGCCGGGCTCGCCAGGATAAATCGGTGTCTTCGAGGTAAAGGAACATCTCTTCATCGAAGCCGCCGAGCCGCTCGAACAGCTCGGCGCGAATCGCGAAGGCCGCTCCCGAAATTGCCCCGACTGGCTCGCGCCGCAAGTAGGTGTCACGCGCTTGCCCCATGCCGCGACAGAGCGTCAGCCCCGTCAAATGTATGTTACAGCCGCAAGTGTTCAGGCGCTGCGGGTCGTCCATTAAGAGAATGCGCGCCGTTGTCAGCCCCGTGCAGTCGTCGGCTTCAAGCGGTTGGATGAGCGCCTCTATCCAGCCCGGTTCAACCACCGTATCGGGATTCAAAAAGACCAGCGCGCGGCTGTGCGTGTGCCGCGCTCCGAGATTGCAGCCGCCGGCAAAGCCGAGGTTGACGGATGAGCGAATCAGCTTGACGTCGGGGAAGCGCTCGGCGATGGCGTCGGCGTTGCCTTCGACCGAAGCGTTGTCTACGACGACCAGATCACAATCGCTCGGCAGCGCGTGGCGCAATGACGCCAGGCACGCCATAAGCTTTTGCCTGGCGTTATAGCTGACGATAACGACGCCGGCGCGAAACGGCTGCGGTTCTTGGCAGACGTTTTTCAGGTTTTCGATTGGTTCGACCGCAGTGCTCACGAACGACAGGAGACCCTTCAAAAAAATCCTGGCAATCCGTCAAAAGGGGCTAGAGATTGCACTTTGTATGCTACCAGCGATTGGCTTTTCGTCAAACCTATTTATGCTGAACGGTCGCAGCTCGTCTGCGACTTTCTGCTCTATAACAGATTGGAGAATGATCTCGGCTGTAACCGGGGCAAGCAGGATGCCGTTGCGGAAATGACCGGTTGCCAAAAACAGGTTGGCGACCGCGCACGGCCCGATCACCGGCAAATGGTCTTCAGTGTCGGGGCGGAAGCCGGCCCAGGTCTCGATGATCTCGCTATCGGCGAGCGACGGCACCAGCTCGATGGCCGCGTTGAGCAGGCCGCGAATGCCGCCGGCGGTAATGGCTTTGTTGAAGCCGACATATTCGACGGTAGCGCCAATGACGATGCGGCCATCATTGCGCGGCACCAGATAAACATGGCTCGCGTGAAGGACGTGGCGAATCGGCGTTGCCGGGCCGCGCACGGCGAGCATCTGGCCGCGCGCCGGGATGACCCGCACGCGCAGGCCGACGGGTTCGAGCAAACGGCTCGACCAGCTTCCCGCCGCGACGATGACGGCTCCGGCCTTCACGGGCACGCCATTGCAGACGACCCCTGTTGTCTTGTCGCCTTCGACGATCAGGTGATTGACTTCAGCGCCTTCGACGACTTCGACGCCGGCGCGGCGGATCGCCGTGTCGAGCGCATCCAGCAGCCTGCGGTTTTCGACCTGATGATCGCCGGGAATGTAAACGGCTCTGGCGGCCAGTTTCGTGACTGCCGGCTCCAGCGCGGCGAGATTGCCAGCGGTTAAATCTTCAAGCGGCAGCGCCGCGCTCTTTTGCCAGGACGCCCAGCGAGCAATCTCATTCGGGTCTTCGCCGGCGAGCGCGACACAGAGCGTGCCTTCGTCGCGATATTCGATGTCAACGCCGGAAAGGTCTTCGAGAAGGCGAGCGAACTCCGGGTAGAGCGCGCGGCTGCGCAAACAGAGATCGAGAAAAGGGCCGGGCTCGGCGGCTTCGGCCTGCGGCGACAGCATACCGGCGGCGGCGCGCGACGCTTCGCATCCCGTCTGCCCGCGCTCGATAACGGTGACTTGCAGCCCTGCACGAGCCAGCCGCAGAGCAATCGAGCAACCGATGACGCCGCCGCCGACGATAATCACGTCCCTGGTCATACGCCACTATCCTAGCAGCCGCCGCCCGTGGCGCGCGAGCCGCCGGTATGCGCCAAAAAAAGTGAGCTAGACCCTTGACTCTGGACTCGACTACAGGGTCTATAATGACAATGGGAGAAGATAGAAGATGAAAGTAACGATGAAAACTATCAGCACAAAACCGGCTTCGCTCAAGGCGGCAATGAAGATTGGCGAAGTTTCGCGGCTGAGCGGCATCGGCATCGAGGCACTGCGCTTTTATGAAAAGCAGGGGCTGCTTGGGCGGCCCGCGCGCACAGAGAGCGGCTATCGCCTCTACGGCGCAGAGGTGCTGGAACGGCTCGACTTCATCAAGCGCGCGCAAGTCCTGGGCTTCTCGCTTGCCGAGATCAGCCGCATCATCACCCACAAGCAGGCGGGCGAAAGTCCCTGCGCAGAGGTGCGCGACATCGTCCGCGCCCGGCTCACCGAGATCGATGAGCGCATACGACAGATGCGCCGTTATCGCAAAGAACTGGCGGCGGCGCTCGACGAGTGGGAGCAGGCGGGCGACCGCGAAGGTCATGTCTGCGGCTTGATTGAAAGCACGGCGATCAAGCATACATTGCCGGAAAAACCTGTGCTGAAGCGAGGCAAGCGATGACCACTCAAGTAATCGATCCGGTGTGCGGCATGACGGTCGCGCCTGAGCGCGCCGCCGCGCATTCGGAATACGAAGGCAAAACTTACTACTTCTGTTCGCCGGGATGCAAAGCGCGGTTTGATGCCGATCCCGCAGGTTACCTGAACGCCGAGCCGGCATCGCAAAGGATGCCTGCGCCGGTCGTGCAGCTTGGCGGCTTGAAGATGAATCGCGCGCCGCAAACGCCGGTAGCCTTGTCGCCATCAAATCCAAAGGATAGCGATGCATTGCGGGCAGACAAGCAGCCGTCGAGGGGTCAGGGTGAGTCAACCAGTGTTGAGCTTGAACGAATTGATCTGGCGATCACCGGCATGACCTGCGCCGCCTGCGCGCATCACATTGAACAGAATTTGTCTGCGACCACAGGCGTGCATCGCGCCAATGTGAACTTTGCGACCTCGCGCGCGACCGTCGAATATGATCCGCAGGAGACAGGCTTACACAACCTCATCACCGCCGTCGAAAGTGTGGGCTATCGCGCCGCCGGCCTCGAAGCCGAAGCAGGCATTGAAACGGATGCCGAAACCGCGACGCGCGAAGTCGAGTACCGTGACGCGCGGCGCAAGTTCTCTGTAGCCGCTTTGCTGTCGCTGCCTGTGTTGGTGATGGCGATGTCGCATGGCAGGATCGCGGCGCTGAACTTTGCCGGCGTCGAATGGCTACAACTGGCGTTGACGACGCCAGTGATCTTCTATTCCGGCTGGCCGTTTTTTCGCGGCGCGTGGATGGCATTTCGCCATCGGTTCGCAGACATGAACACGCTAATCGCCGTCGGCACAGGCGCGGCTTATCTCTATTCGCTGGCGGCGACGGTTGCGCCCGGCTTCTTTGTCACAGGCCACGCGGGAATGCCGGAGATGGCCAAACCGCCGGTTTACTTTGAAGCAGCGGGCGTCATCAGTGCCTTGATCCTGCTTGGACGTATGCTCGAAGCGCGCGCCCGTGGAAAGACGAGCGCGGCGATTCGCAAGCTGGCCGGATTGCAAGCGAAGACGGCGCGCGTCATACGTGAGGGCCGCGAGCAAGACATTCCCATCGGTGACGTCGTGACCGGCGAGACAATCATCGTGCGGCCCGGCGAAAAGATTCCGGTTGACGGCGTCATCATTGACGGCGAATCGGCGGTAGACGAATCCATGCTGACCGGCGAAAGCCTGCCGGTTGACAAGGGCGCAGGCGACACCGTTTATGGCGCGACCATCAATAAAAGCGGCGCGTTCAAGCTCAAAGCGACGAAAGTAGGAAAAGATACCGTTCTGCAACAGATTGTCCACATGGTGCAGGAGGCGCAGGGCTCGAAAGCGCCAATTGCGCGATTGGCCGACCGCATCAGCGGCGTCTTCACGCCGGTGGTCATAGCCATTGCCGTGGCGACCTTCGTCGTCTGGTTCGCGGTATCGCCCGCTGACACGCGCCTGCCAATGGCGTTGCAGGCGTTCGTGGCTGTGTTGATCATCGCCTGCCCATGCGCTCTCGGATTGGCGACGCCGACGGCCATTATGGTCGGGACCGGAAGAGGCGCGGAAAACGGCGTCCTCATCAAAGGCGGCGAGAGTCTGGAGACTGCACAGCGGCTACAAACTATCGTCCTCGACAAGACCGGCACGATCACTCGTGGCAAGCCGGAGCTGACCGACGTGATTGTGGCGGAGGGCTTCGACGAGCAAGCTCTCTTGCGCCTGGTGGCGACGGCTGAAAATGTCAGCGAGCATCCAATCGCCGCCGCCATTGTGCGCGGCGCGACGGAGCGCGGTGTGCAGAACACAGAAGCGCGCGCGTTCAACGCCGTTGCCGGGCACGGCGTCGAGGCGCGGGTTGATGATCATCAAGTCCTGGTCGGCAACGCCAGGCTCATGCGCGAGCGTAATGTCGCGCTCGATGGCTTTGCGAGTCGCGCCGCCAGCTTTGCGGCTGAAGGCAAGACACCGATGTTCGCGGCGCTGGATGGAAAGATTGCGGGCCTGCTTGTCGTAGCCGATCAGGTCAAGCCGGAATCGGAAGCGGTCATTGGCGCGCTGCAAGCGATGGGCATCGAGGTAGTGATGATGACCGGCGACAGCCGCGCCGCCGCTGAAGCTGTCGCGCGCCAGGTCGGCATCACGCGCGTGCTGGCGGAGGTCTTGCCCGACGCGAAGGCTGACGAGATCAAGCGCCTGCAAGCCGAGAATAGAATTGTCGGCATGGTCGGTGACGGCATCAATGATGCGCCGGCGCTGGCGCAGGCCGATGTCGGTATTGCTATCGGCAGCGGCACCGACGTGGCGATTGAAGCGGCGGATGTGACCTTGATCGGCGACGACCTGCGCGGCGTGGTGACGGCGATCAAGCTGTCACGCGCCACAGTGCGAACGATCAAGCAGAATCTCTTCTGGGCGTTCATCTACAACGTCATTGGCATTCCCATTGCCGCGGGATTGCTCTACCCGCTGACCGGCTGGCTGCTATCGCCGATCATCGCCAGCGCCGCGATGTCGCTGTCGAGTGTCTCAGTCGTCACCAACAGCCTGCGGCTGCGGCGGTTCCGCGCCCCGACGATCAGTTGAGTGTTGTGGTCGGTAAAGCGAATTGTGATATGATCTGGGCAGTCAAGCGGGCAAAGAAGAACGTGGCAAAGAACAGGTGAAAGAAATGTCCGTGCAGCCTCAAAAATATTACTTCAACGTTGATGACTATTACCGCATGGCTGATGCAGGTGTCTTCCCCATAGATGCTCGTGTGGAGTTGATTGATGGGGAGGTCATTGAAATGAGTCCAATTGGTAATCGTCACGCCGCGTGTGTAGACCGGCTGGGAATGCTCCTGAATCACATTTTTTATGGCAAAGCGATTGTCCGTGTGCAAGGCCCCATTCGCCTGAATGATTTTTCAGAGCCACAGCCGGATATCGCTCTGCTCAAACCGCGCAAGGATTTTTATTCCAGCGCGCACCCAACGCCTGCCGACGTGCTGCTGGTTATTGAAGTCGCCGACACTTCGGTCAATTTCGACTGCCGCGTCAAGCTACCGCTCTACGCGCGCGCCGGCATCCCGGAAGCCTGGGTGATGATCCTGCCGAAAGACTTCATTGAAGTTCACAGCCAGCCGGTCAACGGCAAGTACCAGAAAGTCCAACGGCTGAAGCGCGGCAAGGCGCTGGTTTCGCCGACCGTCGCCGGGCTCCACTTTAAAGTCGCCGACCTGCTCGGTTAATCACGCCGACCGCCGCCACTTGACGAACCGCTGCCGCAGCTTCTATCATCGAACGTTCGTTCGAATTGATCTGCGAAGTCTATAGCGTATGCCTGCTGAAGTGCAGTCCAAATACGATCAACGGCTCGTCTTCGTGCTTAAAACGGCGGCGACGATCTTTGCTGAAAAAGGTTACCACTCGACCTCGATCCGCGACATCGCGCGCGCCACAAAGATGAGCCTTTCCGGCCTTTACTACTATTTCAAAAGCAAAGAGGAGCTGCTCTTTCTCATTCAGGATTACTGCTTCAGCACGGTGCTTGACGATTGCCGGCGGCTGTTGGAAGGCGTCGCCGATCCCGTGCATCAGTTGAAGCTCTTGATCGAAAATCATCTCAACTACTTCGTGCAGAACATGAACGAAATGAAAGTGCTGTCGCACGAAGCCAACGGCATTAGCGGCGAGCTGTTCAAGAAGGTCAACAACAAGAAGCGGCAATACGTTGATCTGGCCATGAAACTGCTCGGCGAAATCGCCCGCGTCTACCGCATCAACGACATAGACATTCGCGTCGCCACCTTTTCGCTCTTCGGCATGATGAACTGGATATATAACTGGTACAGCCCGCGTAAGGATGTTGATGTGGCGGGTCTGTCGCAAACCATCACGCGGCTGTTTTTGTCAGGATTCCTGGGGAACAACAGGATTCAAACGGAGCAACTGGAAACCGGACGCGAGTCGCACCTGGATCGCTCGGTTTCCATCTGGCAGCAATAAAACGACCGATGAACGTGACCAACGACCGACACAAGCCGTTGGTCAATTCGCAGTATGGAGATCATTCTATGACCAGAGAAGCAATGGAGAACCGGCTCATTAATTACACGGTCGAAGATGGCATTGCCGTCATCGAGCTGAACGACCCGCCGGCGAATACTTACACCTACGAGATGATGCGCGACTTCGACGACGCCATTCTCGAAGCGCGCCTCGACGAAGACGCGCAGGTCATCGTCATTCGCGGCGCTGGCGACAAGTTCTTCTGCGCCGGTGCCAATATCAAGATGCTGCTGTCGGCGACGCCGCAGTTTCGCTACTTCTTCAGCCTGCATGGCAACGAAACGCTGATGCGTCTGGAGAACACGCAGAAGCTCACGATTGCAGCCATCAATGGTCACGCGACCGGCGGCGGGTTGGAGATCGCCCTGGCTTGCGACATCCGCGTGGCAAAGCGTGGCCCTGGCAAGCTTGGATTGCCGGAAATCAATCTCGGACTGCTGCCCGGCATGGGCGGCACACAGCGCTTGCCGCGCCTGATTGGCAAAGGCCGCGCAATGGAAATTCTCGCCACAGGGCAACTGCTCTCGGTTGATGAAGCTCAGCAGGCGGGACTCGTCAACCAGGTCTTTGACGAAGAAAGCTTCAACGAAAAGGTGATCGAATACGCCCGGCAGTTTGTCGCGCCGGCAAAGGCGAGCAAGGCGGTCGGCCTCATCAAGCGCTCGGTGCAGACAGGCTTTGAGCTGCCGCTTGCCGAAGCGCTCGCCTTCGAGCGCGAGCTGTTACAACAGCTTTTCGAGAGCGAAGACGCTCAGGAAGGGCTCGACGCCTACACCAGGAAACGGCAGGCGCAGTTTAAAGGAAGATAGGAAGCAGGCGACAGGAGACAGGAGGCAAGCTGAGTCTTTGAACTGCCTCCTGCTTCCTGCTTCCTGCAAAGGGGGAATCATATGGCAAAGATGTATATCGCGGGAGAGTCGGTCGAGGCGCTGGCCGGCGAAACTTATGAAGTGCGCAATCCGGCTAACGGCGAAGTGGTTGACACGGTGCCTAAGGGCAACGCCGACGATGCGCGCCGCGCCATTGACGCCGCGGCGGCGGCTTTCGAGGAATGGTCGCACACGACAGCGGAAGAGCGCGCCAAGTTATTATTCAAAGCCGCTGAGCTGGTTGACGCCGAGCGCAAAGCTCTGGCCGAGTTGTTGACCAAAGAGCAGGGCAAGCCGTTTATGGAAGCCGGCGGCGAGTTGGAACACTTCCATCACGGGATCGAGTTCTACGCCGGCCTCGCCTCAAAAGTGCGCGGCGCGCAGGTGCCGCTGCCGGCGAAGAACGCCTATGGCATGGTGATTCGCCGTCCCTTAGGCGTTTGCGGCGCGATTGTGCCGTGGAATTTTCCAATCACACTGATGGGCACGAAGGTTGGCCCGGCGCTGGCGGCGGGAAACACGGTCGTCGTCAAGCCCGCTTCGACGACGCCGCTGACGACGATCCGCATCATCGAGCTGATGAACCAGGCGGGCATCCCGAAGGGCGTGCTAAACGTCATCACTGGGCCGGGCGGCGTCGTCGGCGAAGAGTTGCTGGTCAACTCGAAGGTGCGGCGCATCGCCTTCACCGGAGAATCCTCGACCGGCAAGCACGTCGCAGAGGTCGCCTGCGGCGACTTTAAGCGGGTGACGCTAGAGCTGGGCGGCTCGGACCCGATGATCGTTTGTGATGACGCAGACATTCAAAAAGCGATCACTGGCGCGATGGTCGGGCGCTTCTGGAACGCCGGTCAGGCGTGTCTTGCGGTCAAACGGCTGTTCGTCTTCGATAAGGTGTACGACGAGTTCGTCAACGGGCTGGTTGGCAAGGTGTCGCGCTACGAAGTCAGCGACGGCATGACGAAGGCCGAGAAGCCGCGGATTCGTATGGGGCCTCTGCACACTGCGGCGCAGCGCGACGAGATCGAGGCGCAGGTCAATGACGCGATTGATCGCGGCGCGAAAGTGCTGCTCGGCGGCGCGCGGCCCGAAGGCGCGCAGTATGAGAAAGGCAACTATTACCTGCCGACGATTTTGACGGATGTGCCGGATGACGCGCGCGCCGTCAGCGAAGAAACCTTTGGGCCGTTGCTGCCGATCTTCCGCGTCAGCAGTCTCGACGAGGCGATTGAAAAAGCGAACCAGTCTATTTATGGGCTGGGCTCTTCGATCTGGACGAAGAACCTCGATAACATTGAGACGGCGATTGACCGCATCGAGGCTGGCAACGTTTGGGTGAACTCGCTGCATTACGGCTATGACGAGCTGCCGTTTGGCGGCGTCAAGGCGAGCGGCTTCGGGCGCGAGCATGGCCCCGAGGCGCTCGACTATTATCTCGAACCCAAGGGCGTGGTGATCACGAGATAATGATGAATGAGAAATGATGAACGATGAATGAGGGAGACCAGTCCCACCGCAATGGGCGCTAGCTCCGGCAGTTCATCATTTATCATTTCTCATTCATCATTTCAGGAGAGGTTATGGCTCAAATGTTGATTGGCGGCGAGTGGGTCGGCTCGCGCAGCGGCGATTATATCGAAGTGATGAATCCGGCGACCGGCGAGGCGGTTGACAAAGCGCCGCGCGGCACCGCCGAAGACGCCCGCGAAGCGATAGACAATGCTCACGAGGCCTTCGCCGTGTGGAGCGAATGGACGCAGGCCAAACGCGCCGATGTGCTGCGCCGCGCCGTTGGGCTCTTTCATGCTAACGAAAAAGAGCTGGCGACGTTGCTGACCAGAGAGCAGGGCAAGCCGCTGCGCGAAGCGACGCTTGAAATCCGCCGCTTCGCCCACACCATCGAATACTACGCCGGGCTGGGCAAGAACATTCGCGGCGGCTACATCCCGCAGATTGACGAAAACAAGTATGGCTTGATCATCAAGCGTCCGCTCGGCGTCGTCGGCGCCATCGTGCCGTGGAACTTTCCCGTATCGCTGATGGGCAACAAGATCGGGCCGGCGCTGCTGGCCGGCAACGCGATGGTCATTAAGCCCGCCGAAACGACGCCGCTCACAGACCTGCGCGTCGTCGCCTTGTTCCTCGACGCCGGGTTGCCCAAAGGGGTGATGAACGTCGTCACAGGGCCGGGCTCGGTGGTCGGCAACGAGATCGTCACCAATGCCAGGGTTCGCAAGATCGGCTTCACAGGCTCTACTGAAGTCGGGCGGCGGGTGATGGCGTCGGCGGCGCAGACCATCAAGCGGGTGACGCTAGAGCTGGGCGGCTCGGACCCGATGATCGTCTGTGATGACGCCGACCTGGATGAAGCGGTGAAGGCGGCGGCGGTGGGCCGCTTCTTCAACTGCGGCCAGGCGTGTTTGGCCATCAAGCGGCTCTACCTCTTCGATGCGATTGCCGACCCGTTTATCGATAAGCTGGCGGCGCGCGTCAAGAAGCTGCGCGTCGGCAACGGCCTTGCAGAAGGCACGATGGTCGGGCCGCTGCACAGCCAGTCGCAGCGCGACGAGATCGAATCGCAGGTTCAGGACGCTGTTGACCGCGGCGCGCGTGTGCTTGTGGGCGGCGACCGGCTGCGCGGCGAAGGCTTTGACAACGGCCATTTCTATGCGCCGACCCTGCTGACGGACGTGCCTGAAGACGCCCGCGTGGCGACCGAAGAGGTCTTCGGTCCAGCGCTGCCTGTCTTTCGTGTCGGCTCGCTTGACGAAGCCATTGCCAAAGCCAACGACTCGATTTACGGGCTGGGTTCTTCGATCTGGACGAACGACCTGACACGCGCGACGCGGGCTGCCGAGCGGCTCGAAGCCGGCTACACCTGGGTCAACTCGGCGCAGATCATTTACGACGAGCTGCCGTTTGGCGGCCTCAAGCAGAGCGGCTATGGCAAAGAGCATGGCATTGAAGCGCTCGACTACTACAGCGAAACCAAAGCGGTGGTCGTCGCTACAAAAAGCAGTGACAAGTGATAAGCGGAAGGGAGTCAGGAGTCAGAAGTCAGAATAAAAGCCGAGGCGCGAGAAGTGTACTCGCTGCCGCCGGCTTCCTTGTTCATTCTGACTCCTGAATACTGACTCCTGAATGCTGGTCTTGTCACTTGTCACTTGTCACTCTTATGGACTACCAGACTCTTCTCTTCGAGTTGAAAGACCGCATTGCGACGATCACGTTTAATCGGCCTGATCGGTTGAATGCGATCAACGAAGCGATGCGCGAAGACTTCGCCCGTCTGTTCGACGAGATTCAGACGAACGAAGAGATTGGCGTGATCATCTTCACCGGCGCGGGCCGAGCCTTTTCGGCGGGCGGCGACATGGAATACTTCGAGCGCGACTGGCGCACGACGCAGTTTCGCGCCGAGAATCACCGGCTAACACAATTCTTCGATGAGCTTGAGCTGATCGAAAAACCAGTCCTTGCCGCCATCAACGGGCCTTGCACCGGCGCCGGCTTGCAGATCACCCTGTCGTGCGACCTGCGAATTGCGTCGGATCAAGCTCGCTTCGGCTTTCGCGAAAACAACATCGGCTTGATTCCCGGCGCCGGCGGCTGTTCGCGGCTGGTGAAGCTGATCGGCTATGGCAGGGCGAAAGAGTTGATCTTCACCGGCGAGATGATCGCGGCCAGCGAGGCCGAGCGCATCGGCCTGATCAACCGTGTCGTGCCGCACGACGATTTGATGGCGCACACGCGGCAACTGGCCGAGCATCTGCTGACGCGCGCGCCCGAAGCCTTGGGGCTGGCCAAGCGATTGTTATGGCATTCGGTGACGAGCGATTTTGCCACAGGCCGCATGCTCGAAGCCCTGGCGCAGAGTGTGTTGATTAAATCTAGTGATCACCGCGAAGGCGTTCGTGCTTTTCGCGAAAAGCGCAAGCCGCAGTTCAAGGGCGAGTAGCGGAGGATTAGGGACTATGGCTTTTGAAAACGTACTGATTGAGAAACGCGGGCGTGTAGCGATGCTGACGATCAATCGGCCCGACAAGTTGAATGCGCTGAACATTCCGACGCGCAACGAGATTCTGGCGGCGCTCGATGAACTGGAAAAAGATGACGAGGTTCGCGTCGTCGTGGTTACCGGCGCGGGCGAAAAAGCTTTCATCGCCGGCGCCGACATCAACGAATTCGCCGGCATGACGGCGGTGGCGCAGCGTGCCGTCATGAAGGGGCGGCGGGCCTTCGATGCCGTCGAAGATTTTCCGAAGCCGGTCATTGCCATGATCAACGGCTTTGCGCTCGGCGGCGGCTGCGAGCTGGCGCTGGCCTGCGACATCCGCATCGCCTCGTCTAAGGCAAAGTTCGGCCAGCCGGAAATCAAGCTCGGCATCATCCCCGGCGGCGGCGGCACGCAGCGGCTGACGCGGCTGGTCGGCGAGGGCAAGGCGATGGAACTGATTTTGACCGGCGATATGATTGCTGCCGATGAAGCCGAACGGCTCGGCCTGGTGAATATGGTCGTCGCGCCCGAAGAGCTGGAGACGAAGACGATGGAGATGGCCAACAAGATCGCCGAGATGAGTCCTGTGGCGCTGGCCATGGCGAAGGCGGCGGTGAAGAATGCCGGGCGTCTGGACATGCGCGCCGGACTGGACGCGGAAGTGGATCTGTTCGCGCTCTGTTTTTCGAGCGAAGACAAAGAAGAAGGCGTCCGCGCTTTTATTGAGAAGCGCAAGCCGGACTTTAAGGGCCGCTAGTGGCGCAATCTGTTAGATTGTGTCAGGACTCGCGCAATCTAACAGATTATGAAAACCACGACCTCGGTTGACAGTTTCGCTCGAAAGTAGAAACTGACGACAGGAGGGACGTGATGACCCTACAACAACAGCGCGACATCTCGCGCAAACTGCGCGTGCTCAGCCATGCCAAAGAATCCGGCAATGTCTCCGCAATTCTCTCAAATGGTTGTCGAGCTTAAAGACCAAGACTTGGAAGAGGAGCGACTGATGGGTTACAGTCAATCAGCCAATTGCACAGTTGAAGTGAGTCAAATTAGGAGACTGTCAGCCGAGGTAGTTTTCATCACATTCCCCAAGCGTTGGGCCTTGCTGTTCAAGCCCAACCGGAGCCACCATACGAAACTCGCTTGCCGCGCTCCGGTGCATGTCGTTGTTAGGCGCTGCTTCGTCGGCGCTATCTCTTCCTCCGCTTCTGGCTCATCACAAGAAAGATCACTGCACCAACAGCGATTACATTCACTCCCAAACCCGTTGCCCCGCTCTCCTCTTCTTGCAATAACGTGTGTCTCACCAGCAGCCCTCCGCTCCACGACATTTCGCCCCCGATCACTTCCACCAACAAAGCGATACCAGCGACATACCGCCAGGACAACCACACGGTAAAGAACTGTACGCACTGCAACCCCTGGGCGATTTCCGACAACATCACTCCGATTGTGGGCTTAAACCAAAGCAAAACGCCTGAGACGACAACCAGCAAGTCGAGTCCTGAGCCTAGCAGAATCGCTGGCTTACTGGCTCCTGATTTGGCGGCGAGAATGGTCGCACTGAGTGCAAGGCTGCCTCCTATCACTTCCGCAATGGCTATGATTCTTTGCCACACTTTTATCATCAGTCAAAGAGTTGATTTTGCAGTCGCCTCACGCTCGACATTACCGGGCCGCTGAGCGGCATTGCGAGTAACTATGAGAACCGCGCTTCGCGGCCTCCGCTGCAACGGCTTGTTCGCATATTAGATGAGTAGACTTTGCAAGGCTTGCCCCTCAGTTGGGCGTGAAGCGAGGCAAAGACATTGCCTACAATAAGGTTATGCCTTTCGCTAGCTCCGCCCATCGCAAAAATCTCGCCGTTGAAGTACTCATTCTTCTGCTGGCTTGCTCGTTCAATTGCAAGATATTCCTGCGGCGAATATATTGGTTTGATTTGTGACGACATGAGTTTTCTCCAGTGTAAATATTTACCACAGACAGTATGTCAGGGCGAGAGATAGCCGTCTAACGCCCGCGATCAGATGGCGCGAGCGGCCTCACAAGCAACCACGTGAAGTGAGCTTCGCGCGCTCGGCTGCATCGCCTTGTTAGCCTGCGTCCGCGTTATGTTTTTCAAATCTGTTTGCGCTCCTATTTCTTCAACAGAGCAATAATAGCAATGATCAATGAGAGAATAGGCACAAACAAGTCAGCCCATTTTTCCCAATAGCTAAATCTGTCTCGGAGAGCATCTTGCGCAATT
>JBJMGU010000077.1:0-13538 GCA_045807765.1 Blastocatellia bacterium | reverse complement strand
GCCGTCGGTGGCGGCAACGACTAAGATGGCGCCGTCCATCTGCGCCGCCCCGGTGATCATGTTTTTGATGTAGTCGGCGTGGCCCGGACAATCGACGTGCGCATAATGGCGATTGGCGGTCTCGTATTCGACGTGGGCGGTAGCGATTGTAATGCCGCGGGCTTTCTCTTCCGGGGCATTATCGATGGAATCGAAGGAGCGGAAGGTGATCTTGGGGTTGTGCTTGGCTAAGACCTTGGTGATGGCGGCGGTCAAGGTCGTCTTGCCGTGATCGATGTGGCCGATGGTGCCGACGTTGACGTGCGGCTTGCTGCGATCAAACTTCTCTTTTCCCATTTTGTCTCTATCTCCTTTTTCCGCGAACGGCAAAGCGCGCCATTCGTCTGAGATGGAAAAATAATTACCTGCCGGTGCCTTTCACCTTGGCAATAACTTCTTCGCGCACGCTGCGCGGCGCTTCTTCGTAACGATAGAAGTGCATCGTATAAGTCGCGCGGCCCTGCGTTGCTGAGCGCAGGTCAGTCGAATAGCCGAACATCTCTGACAGCGGCACCAGCGACGTGATGACCTGCGTGCCGGGGCGCGAGTTGATGCTTTCGATGCGACCGCGACGCGAGTTGATGTCGCCGGTAATTGCGCCCATGTACTCTTCGGGCGCGACGACTTCAACCTTCATAATCGGCTCAAGCAGGATCGGCGCGGCTTTCGCGGCAGCATCCTTGAACGCCATCGAGCCGGCGATTTTGAAGGCCATCTCCGAAGAGTCCACTTCGTGATAGCTGCCGTAGTGCAGCGTCGCCTTTACGTCAACCATCTCGTAGCCGGCGAGCACGCCGCCTTCGAGGGCTTCTTTAATGCCCGCTTCGACAGGCTTGATGTATTCGCGCGGGATGACGCCGCCGACAATCGCGTTGACGAACTCAAAACCAACGCCCGGCTCCGATGGCTCGATTTTGACTTCGGCGTGGCCGTACTGACCGCGGCCACCGGTCTGGCGCACGAACTTGCCGACGCCCGGCGCCGCCTTGGTGATCGTTTCGCGGTAAGCGACCTGCGGGCGACCGACGTTGGCATCAACGCCGAACTCGCGCTTGAGGCGATCCACGATGATCTCAAGGTGCAACTCGCCCATCCCCGATATAATCGTCTGGCCGGTCTCTTGATCGGTCGCGACCTTGAAGCTCGGGTCTTCGGCAGCCAGCCGCTGAAGACCAATCCCCAGCTTCTCTTGATCCTGGCGCGTCTTCGGCTCGATGGCCTGAGCGATGACTGGCGCCGGAAATTCGAGCGCTTCAAGAATGATCGGGCGCGACTCTTCGCAGATCGTGTCGCCAGTCGTCACCTGCTTGATGCCGGCGACGGCGACGATCTCGCCCGCGGCAGCGGCTTCAATGTCTTCGCGCTTGTTCGCATGCATGCGCATGATGCGCCCGACGCGCTCTTTCGTGCCGCGCGTCGAGTTCAGCGCGTACGAGCCCGACTTGAGCGTGCCCGAGTAGATGCGCACAAACGAAAGCTGGCCGACGTGCTTGTCCGCCATGATCTTGAAGACAAGTCCCGAAAACGGATCTTTCGGATCGGGACGGCGCTCTTCTTCTTCGTTGGTCTTGGGATTGACCCCGACCACCGCAGAGACATCGAGCGGGCTGGGCAGGTAATCCACGACGGCGTCAAGCAACGGCTGTACGCCTTTATTCTTGAAGGCCGAGCCGGCGACGACCGGCACCAGCTTGAGCGCGATGGTCTCGCGGCGCAGGGCGGCGCGAATCTCGTCTTCGCTGACCTCTTCGCCGGCGAGATACTTTTCAGCGATCTGGTCGTCGGCGTCGGCGAGCGCCTCGATCATCTTCTCGCGCGCGGCCTGAGCGGCATCGCGCAAGTCCGCCGGAATATCGGCGATGTCCGGCTCCGCGCCTTTGTCTTCTTTGTTGTAGATGATGGCGCGCATGGTCACCAGATCGACGGTGCCCAGATACTGATCTTCCGCGCCGATGGGAAATTGAATGGCCACCGGGTTGGCGCTCAAGCGGTCGCGCATGGTTTGAATCGCGTGCTCGAAGTCGGCGCCGGGACGATCCATCTTATTAATGAAGGCGATGCGCGGCACGTTATATTTGTCGGCCTGACGCCAGACGGTTTCCGACTGCGGCTGCACGCCGGCGACGGCGTCAAAGACGGCAACCGCGCCGTCGAGGACGCGCAGGCTGCGCTCGACTTCGATGGTGAAGTCAACGTGGCCCGGCGTATCAATGATGTTGATCCGGTAATCTTCGTTGTCGCGCGGCCAGAAGCAGGTCGTGGCGGCAGAGGTAATCGTGATGCCGCGCTCCTGTTCCTGCTCCATCCAGTCCATGACGGCGGTGCCTTCGTGCACTTCGCCGATCTTGTACGAAACGCCCGTGTAATAGAGAATACGTTCGGTCGTCGTCGTCTTGCCCGCGTCGATGTGGGCCATAATTCCGATGTTGCGGAATCGCTGTAACGCTACTTGCTTCGACATATAAACTACAGTTCCTAGTTATCAGTGCTCAGTTGCCAGCTACGGTTGCTCCCTCACAACTGGCAACTGAGCACTGATAACCGGCAACTGCTCCTTACCACCGGTAATGCGCGAACGCCTTATTGGCGTCGGCCATGCGGTGCGTGTCATCTTTCTTCTTGACGGCGTTGCCGCGGTTATTGGCGGCGTCCAAAATCTCGCCGGCGAGCCGGTCAATCATGGTCTTCTCGCCGCGTCCGCGCGAGTAAGAGATCAGCCAGCGAATGGCCAGGCTGTTGCCGCGCGTCTTCTGGTCAACTTCAATCGGCACCTGATAGGTCGAGCCGCCGACGCGGCGCGATTTGACTTCGACCTTCGGTTTGAGGTTGTCCATGGCCTTCTTGAACACCTTGAGCGGGTCTTCTTGGGTCTTCTCTTGAATCTGCGTCATCGCCGCATAGAAGATGCCCTCGGCCACTATCTTCTTGCCGCCCCACATCAACGAGTTGATGAACTTCGTCACCATCGTCGAGTTATAGATGGGATCGGGCAGAACCTCGCGTTTCGCTGCTACTCGTCTTCTTGGCATAGTTTTCTCAAGTGATGAATGATGAATGATGAGTGACGAGTGTTTGATCTTGTCACTCGTCACCTGTCACTTGTCACTATTTCTTTTTGGCCGGTGCGGCCGCTTCCTTGGGCCGCTTGGCGCCGTACTTCGAGCGTCCTTGCTTGCGGTTAGCGACGCCGACCGCATCGAGCGTGCCGCGCACGACGTGATAGCGCACGCCGGGCAGGTCTTTGACGCGGCCCCCGCGGATCAGGACGATTGAGTGCTCTTGCAGGTTATGGCCGATGCCCGGGATGTAGGTCGTGACTTCGATCTGGTTGGTCAGACGCACACGGGCGACCTTGCGCAGCGCCGAGTTCGGCTTCTTGGGCGTCTGCGTGTAGACGCGGGTGCAGACGCCGCGCTTCTGCGGGCAGGACTGCAAGGCCGGGCTCGAAGTTTTGTATTTGACGTTTTGACGTCCTTTGCGAACTAACTGGTTCAGTGTCGGCACGCTCTAGCTCCTTCTCACACAAACAGGTTCGAAGTCCTGTCAATCGGAATAACCTGAGGAAGGCGACAGCCTCCTCGAAAGGATGAAAGCGCAGACTGCCAAGACGGCAGATCGCTGCTCTCTGTCCCATGTCGGGTTTAAACTTCGATTAGCGGGGACGTTCTGACAAGCTGCTGCGGATGCGGCCTCCCCGTGGCCCAACTTTTCTGTGGCGTGAGCGTCGGTGTACTGCTTGCCAGTCGGGAAGCCGGCGTGCGAGCCGCTTCCTTTTACGCCACAATAACGTTTATTCCGTTTCCGGTTTCAAGCTTCACCACGCCTCCGCGGCATCAGAACCAAAAAGCGTGGTTACTCCAAACGACAAACTATACCGGCACAAGTTTTCTTTGTCAACCCCGGCGCGGCAGCCCCGCAGGAGGTGCCGTCAGGCGACGGATAAACGGTGACAAATTTCCGCAGCCGTTACCAAAAATCGGGACTTCGGAAGCCTTGTCTAACATCACCGACCGGCGGAATTCGTTAAAAACAGATGGTGATATTCCCTAAAAAGGCGGCTGCCGCAGTGGCGAGCGGCTGGCCCACAGACTGCTAGTGTAAGCCGATTTCTGCTGCGAGGGTTATCTTATGAAATGTCCGAGATGCCACGGTGAAGTGCCGACTGAAGCTATGCGTTGTCCCGATTGCAAGCTCGCCAAGCCAAAGTCGCTGATCGTCAAGAACGACAAGAAGAAAGACTCGGCCAAAGCCGACGGCAAGCGCCTCGCCTCGCAGGGCCGTAAACCTCGCCGCAAGCCGGAAAGAAAGCTGCCCAAATGGGTCAGCATAGTGGCTGGCGCCTTATCCGTCGTGCTGATCGCCGCGGTCGGCGTTTATGTCTATCTGTACTTCGCCAATGCGCCCGGCGAGATTGACCCGCATCTGGCGCAGCCGGCCATGCAGAGGCTTCGTCAAATGCCTTCCCGGCAGGCCAACCTGACCGTAGAACAATACCTAAGCCAAGAGCTTGAGAAGTCGCGCCGCATCGGTAACCTCACCAGCGTTCAGGGGTGGACGCTGCGGCCCGTGAAAGGCTCAAGTTCGAAAATGCTGATCGCCTTCTCGTTCCAGGAGCGCGACAACACCGAGCGCCGCGCCGAATGGCTGGCCGACCTGACGCACGACACCTTCACGCCGCAGACGGAGCTAGCGACCTACGCCTGTAAGCCTTAATTCGGCATCATTTGAAGTTAGCCATCGGTGACCCTAAAGTAGGAATCCGCAAATCGAACCCGCAGGCAGAAAAAGAAAGGGATGGAGAGAACGACGTTGCGTCGCCTCTCCATCCCTGTTTTGTTTTCGCGATCAGGCAAGCGGTCAGCTCGCCCGACACAGATTAATCGCCGACTTCTTTGGCTTCGGCCTTCAAGGCGTCCGGTGCCGGCAATTCTTCTTCGTAGAAGTCTTCAACGTCCGCCGTCTGATCCGGCTCCAGACGCATACTGCGGTAGAACTCCATGCCGGTGCCGGCAGGAATCAGCCGGCCCATGATGACGTTCTCCTTCAGGCCGCGCAGGTAATCCACCTTGCCGCTGATCGCCGCTTCCGTCAGCACCCTTGTGGTCTCCTGGAACGACGCCGCCGAGATGAACGACTCGGTCGAAAGCGATGCCTTGGTGATGCCGAGCAGTAAGGGTTCAGCCTGCGCCGGCTGACCGCCTTCGGCAATCACGCGCTCGTTTTCGTCCTGGAAGCGGAAGCGATCCACCATGTCTTCGAGCAGGAACTCGGTGTCGCCAACTTCCTTGATTCGCACCCAGCGCAGCATCTGGCGCACGATCACTTCAATGTGCTTGTCGTTGATGTTGACGCCTTGCAGACGATAGACCTCTTGAATTTCATTCACCAGGTAACGCTGCAACTCCTCGATACCGCGCACCGCCAGAATGTCGTGCGGGTTGAGCGGCCCGTCCATCAACGGCTCGCCGGCGCGCACAATGTCGCCTTCTTGCACGTTGATGTGAGTGCCACGCGGGATCGAATACTCGCGCTTCTCGCCGTCCGCCGCCTCGACGATGACCTTGCGCTGACCTTTGGCGATTGGCCCGAATTTGATCGTGCCGTCAATCTCGGTCATCACGGCTGTCTCGCGCGGCTTGCGCGCTTCGAACAGCTCAACAACGCGCGGCAGACCGCCGGTGATGTCTTTGGTCTTCGTCGTTTCGCGCGGAATCTTGGCGATGATGTCGCCCGGCGCCACCCGCACGTGCTCTTTCTCTTCCTGCTTGCGCTCGCCCGCCCCGCCGTGCTTCTTCTTCCACTCGTCGTAATCGGTGACCAGCAGGTTGGCGCGCACAGGCATCTGGTAGGTCTTCAGCACCTTGTTCTTTTCGTCGCGGATTTCGATGCGCGGCTGGCGCTTCTCGTCCGGCGAATCAACGACCACGAGGTGCGACAGGCCGGTCACTTCGTCCACTTCTTCCTTGACCGTCAGACCTTCGGTCAAGTCTTTGAAATGCACGATGCCTTCGACCTCTGTGAGGATCGCGAAAGTGAACGGATCCCACTCGGCCAGCTCCTGCCCTTCTTCGACCACCTGGCCGTCGGTGACCTTCAACGTCGCGCCGTAGACGATCTGGTAACGCGAAGTCTCGCGCCCGCGCTCGTCAATCAGCACGATTGAGCCGTTGCGATTCATGGCCACGAGGTCGGCCTCGCGGTTGCGCACCGTGCGCAGGTCTTCGAACTTCACCGTGCCGCTGGTCTTCGCCTCGTGCTTGGTGATTTCGCTGACCCCGCCGGCGACGCCGCCGATGTGGAACGTGCGCATGGTCAACTGCGTGCCCGGTTCGCCAATCGATTGCGCCGCGATGACGCCGACCGCTTCACCCAGCTCGACGACGCGGCCCGTCGCCAGATTGCGACCGTAGCACTTGATGCAGACGCCGCGACGCGATTCGCAAGTCAGCACCGAGCGGATGCGAACGCGCTCAATGCCGCCAGCGCGTTGAATCTGCGCCGCCAGGTCTTCGGTGATCTCCTCGTTGGTCGGCACAAGGATTTCGCCGGTGATCGGGTCGGTCACGTCCACCAGCGCCACGCGCCCGATGATGCGGTCGCGCAGAGATTCAATCTCCTCGCCGCCTTCGACGATGGCCGTCGCAACGATGCCGCGCAGCGTGCCGCAGTCGTATTCGGTGAGAATCACGTCCTGCGCCACGTCAACCAGGCGGCGCGTCAGGTAACCGGAGTCAGCGGTCTTGAGCGCCGTGTCCGCAAGACCTTTGCGCGCGCCGTGCGTCGAGATGAAATACTGCAAGACGTTCAGGCCTTCGCGGAAGTTGGCGCGGATGGGCGCCTCGATGATTTCGCCCGAAGGCTTGGCCATCAGGCCGCGCATGCCTGCGAGCTGGCGAATCTGTTGTTTCGATCCTCGCGCGCCGCTGTTGGCCATAACCAGGATCGGATTCAACTCGCCCGACTCGCGCTCGGCGCGATCCATCTCGTCGAACATCGCGCTGGCAACGCGCTCGGTAACATCCGACCAGATGGCGATGACCTTGTTGTAGCGCTCGCCGTTGGTAATGATGCCTTCCTTGTACTGATTCTCGATCTCGGCAACATCGCTCTGCGCTTGCAATACCAGGCCAGCTTTGGCCGGCGGCGTCACTAGATCGTCAATGCCAATCGAGATGCCGGCGCGCGTCGCGTAGAGGAAGCCAACGTCCTTCAGCCGGTCGAGCAGCTTGACAGTCTCGGCGTGGCCCTGCCGCAGGTGGCAGTAGTTCACCAGCGACTGCAAGCCCTTCTTCTTCAGGTTGCCGTTGATGTAGGGCATGATTGCGCCGAGCGCATCATTGAAGATGACGCGACCGACGGTCGTATCGATCACCCGGTTCTGCACCTTGCGCAGGGTGGCGCGGATGATGTCTTGATCATCGCGCTCGGATTGCAAATCGATCAGCTCGCCCGAATACATCAGCTTGATCGGCGTCTGCGTATGAACATCGCCGCCATCGAGCGCCAATATCACTTCGTCAGAAGTGGCGAACTTGCGGCCCGCGAACTTGTCGTCCTTCTTCGCGGTCGTCAGGTAGTAGCACCCGAGAACGATGTCCTGCGTCGGCACGGCGATGGGCTGACCGTTAGCGGGCGAGAGAATGTTATTCGACGCCAGCATCAGCACCGTGGCTTCGACCTGCGCTTCGGGCGACAGCGGGATGTGAACCGCCATCTGGTCGCCGTCAAAGTCGGCGTTAAACGCCGTGCAGACGAGCGGGTGAATCTTGATGGCTTTGCCTTCGACCAGCACCGGCTCGAACGCCTGAATGCCTAAGCGGTGCAGCGTCGGCGCGCGGTTGAGCAACACCGGATGCTCTCTAATCACCTCTTCGAGAATGTCCCAGACCACCGACTCCTGGCGCTCGACCATCTCTTTGGCCTGCTTGATCGTCGCGGCGTAGCCTTTCTTTTCAAGCAGGTTGTAGATGAACGGCTTGAACAACTCAAGCGCCATCTTCTTCGGCAGACCGCACTGGTGCAGCTTAAGCTCTGGGCCGACGACGATCACCGAGCGGCCCGAATAGTCAACGCGCTTGCCGAGCAGGTTCTGGCGGAAGCGCCCTTGTTTGCCCTTGAGCGTGTCCGATAGCGATTTGAGCGGGCGGTTGTTCGCTCCACGCAGCACGCGGCCACGACGCCCGTTGTCAAACAGCGCGTCTACGGCTTCCTGGAGCATGCGTTTTTCGTTGCGCACGATGACTTCAGGCGCTTTCAGCTCGATGAGCTTCGATAGACGGTTGTTGCGGTTGATAACGCGGCGATACAGATCGTTCAAATCTGAGGTCGCAAAGCGCCCGCCATCGAGCGGCACCAGCGGCCTTAGCTCAGGCGGAATCACCGGGATGACATCGAGAATCATCCAGTCCGGGTGATTGCCCGAACGGCGGAAAGCGTCAACGACTTTCAGCCGCTTCGAATACTTGAGCTTCTTCTGCTGCGACGTTTCGTCCTTCATCTTCTGGCGCATTTCGGTTGCCAGATTGTCAACGTCAACGCGCTTCAAGTGCTCTTTGATGGCCTCGGCACCCATCTTCGCCGTGAAGCGACCGGCGTACTCGGACATCAACTGGCGGTAACGCTCTTCCGTCAGCAGGTCTTTCTCTTTCAGCTCAGCCACGTCACCCGGATCGATGACGATGTAGGATTCAAAGTACAACACCTTCTCAAGCTCGCGCAGCGGGATGTCGAGCAGGTGGCCGATGCGCGACGGCAAGCCTTTGAAGAACCAGACGTGCGAGCAGGGCGAGGCCAGCTTGATGTGGCCCAGGCGCTCGCGGCGGACTTTCGATTGCGTGACCTCGACGCCACACTTGTCGCAGACAACGCCGCGGTGCTTCATGCGCTTGTACTTGCCGCACAGGCACTCCCAATCGGTGACCGGCCCGAAGATTTTGGCGCAGAACAACCCGTCACGCTCCGGCTTGAAGGTGCGGTAGTTGATCGTCTCTGGCTTGGTCACCTCGCCGTGCGACCATGAAAGAATCTTTTCCGGTGAAGCCAGACTGATGCGAATCGCTTCAAAGTCAGGTGCCAGGTTCGTCTTCTGTTCGTGTGTTCTAAACATTACGTTCACCTTCCTCTTTGAAATGATGAATGATGAACGATGAATGATGAATTGTCGGAGGCTGCGCCCACTGCAATGGGACTTTGTCTCTTCAATTCATCATTCATCATTTCTCATTCATCATTATTCTGTTACCGCTTCCTCTTCTTCGCTGCGGCGCATCAACTCAACGTCGAGACAAAGCGATTGCAGCTCGCGGATCAAGACGTTGAATGATTCGGGCACGCCGGGGTCAAAGTCGGCTTCGCCTTTGACAATTGCTTCGTATATCTTCGAGCGCCCCGCCACGTCGTCAGACTTGGCCGTCAGCAGCTCTTGCAGGATGTGCGCGGCGCCGTAGGCTTCCAGCGCCCAGACTTCCATTTCGCCGAAGCGCTGGCCGCCGAACTGCGCCTTACCGCCGAGCGGCTGCTGCGTGATCAGCGAATATGGCCCGATCGAACGCGCGTGAATCTTGTCGTCAACCAGGTGCGACAGCTTCATCATATAGATGTAGCCGACCGTCACCTTCTGCTCGAACATATCGCCCGTCATGCCGTCAAACAACTCCGTCTTGCCCGACGTCGGCAGGCCGGAATACTCAAGCAAGCGCTTGATATCGGCCTCGCGGACGCCGTCAAAAACCGGCGAAGCGAACGGAATGCCGTCGATCAGTTGACGCGCATGCTCGACGAGATCGGCATCCGCCATCGCCGTGAAGCGCTCCTGGTGTTCGGGCAGCGTGAAGATGTCTTTGTAGATTTTGCGAATGCGGTCAGCGCGCGCCTCGTCCGACAACAGATCGCTGAGCATGCGGCCAATGCTCTTCGACGCCCAACCGAGGTGGGTTTCGAGAATCTGGCCGACGTTCATGCGCGACGGCACGCCGAGCGGGTTCAAGACGATCTCGACCGGCGTTCCATCCGGCAGGTACGGCATATCCTCTTCGGGCAGAATGCGCGCGATGACGCCCTTATTACCGTGGCGACCCGCCATCTTGTCGCCGACCGATAGCTTGCGCTTCATGGCGACGAAGACCTTGACCATCTTGATGACGCCCGGCGGCAGCTCATCGCCCTTCTTCAGCTTCTCGACGTTTTCGCTGTGAAGCTGTTGCTGGACTTTGATCTGTCGCTCGGTGCGGCGCTCGATCTCGTTAATCTCGGCCTGAATGTCGAGCCGCGCATTGGCGATCTCGATTTTGCGTAGCGCCCCCAGCTCAAGCGTTTCAAGCTCCTCGCGCGTCAGCTTGGTGCCTTTCGCAAGCAGCTTTTTGCTCTTGTAGACCAGGTCTTCCGTGAGCCGCTGACCTTCGAGCAGCTCATAGATGCGCTTGTTGCGCTCGTCTTCGAGAATGCGCGTTTCGTCGCGCAGGTTCTTTTCGAGCTTCTCTTCTTCGGCGCGCTCGATGGCCAGTGAGCGCTCGTCCTTCTCTGCGCCCTTGCGGGTGAAGACCTTGACGTCAACGACGATGCCGTCAATGCCCGGCGGGCAGGTCAAACTGGCATCACGCACGTCGCCGGCCTTCTCGCCGAAGATGGCGCGCAGCAGCTTCTCTTCCGCCGTCAGTTGGGTCTCGCCCTTGGGCGTCACCTTGCCGACGAGGATCGAGCCGGGCTTGACGTAGGCACCGATGCGGATGATGCCCGAATCGTCCAGATCGCGCAGCGCCGATTCCGAAACGTTCGGAATGTCGCGGGTGATCTCTTCGGGGCCGAGCTTGGTGTCGCGGGCTTCGACTTCGAGTTCTTCGATGTGAATCGAAGTGAACGAATCTTCCTTGACCAGCTTCTCGCTGACCAGGATGGCGTCTTCAAAGTTGTAGCCACGCCACGGCATGAAAGCCACCAGCACGTTGCGCCCCAACGCCAGCTCGCCGCCCTGCGTGCAAGGCCCGTCGGCGATGACAGCGCCTTTGCGGACGTGCTGGCCTTCGCGCACAATCGGCTTCTGGTTGATGCAGGTATTCTGGTTCGAGCGCTTGAACTTCGTGAGCGCGTAGATGTCGGCGTTGATCTCGCGCGAGGTCGTGCCGCCAATGCCGTGCTCGGCGCGGATGATGATGCGCTCAGAGTCAACTGAGTCGACCACGCCATCGCGCTTGGCAAGCACCACAGCGCCCGAATCCTGCGCCGTGACGCGCTCCATGCCTGTGCCGACGAGCGGCGCTTCGGCCCTGAGCAACGGCACCGACTGGCGCTGCATGTTCGATCCCATCAAGGCGCGGTTGGCGTCGTCGTTTTCGAGGAACGGAATCAGCGACGCGGCGACCGACACCAACTGCTTCGGGCTGACGTCAATGAACTGCAATTCGTGCGGCTCGTTGAAGCGGAAGTCGCCGGCCTTGCGCGACGCGGTGCGCTCCTGTGTGATGTTGCCATGCTTGTCGATTTCGACCGACGCCTGACCAATGGTGTAGCGATCCTCTTCCCACGCCGACAGGTAGAACGGGTACGGCTCATACTCTGCCGCCGCGCTGCCGTCAGCCGCCAGCTTCTTGTTGGCCTTGTCTACCTGCTCTTTCGGCAGGTGGTCGCCAATGTTGAATTCGCTGTCGCCCGCCGACAGCACGCGGACGTAATCGATCACCCGCCCGTTTTCGACCTTGCGGTAAGGCGACTCGATGAAGCCGAATTCGTTGATGCGCGCAAAGCACGATAGCGACGAGATCAAGCCGATGTTCGGGCCTTCCGGCGTCTCAATCGGACAGATGCGCCCGTAGTGCGTCGGGTGTACGTCGCGGACTTCGAACCCGGCGCGCTCACGGCTCAAACCGCCTGGCCCGAGGGCCGACAGGCGGCGCTTGTGGGTAATCTCCGACAGCGGGTTGGTCTGATCCATGAACTGCGAGAGCTGGCTGGAGCCGAAGAACTCGCGCACCGCTGCCGTCACCGGCTTGGCGTTAATCAGGTCGCGCGGCATGGCCGTCTGCATCTCCTGATGGATCGACATCTTCTCTTTGATGGCGCGCTCCATTCGCACCAGGCCGATGCGGAACTGGTTCTCTAACAGCTCACCAACGGCGCGCACGCGGCGGTTGCCCAGATGATCGATGTCGTCGGCTTCGCCGATGCCCTTGCGCATCTTCAGCACATAACCGATCACGTCAACGAAGTCCGTAGTCGAAAGCGTCTGCTGATCCAGACGGTCGCGCTCCGGTTTGCCGAGCTTGATGTTGGCCTTCAGGCGACCGACGCGCGAGAAATCGAACTTGCGCTCGTCGAAGAACATGCCGCGGAAGAGGTTCCACGCCGTCAGAATGGTCGGCGGGTCGCCGGGGCGCATCTTGCGGTAGATTTCGAGGATGGCGTCGCGCGGCGTCTTCACCGAATCCTTCTTGAGCGTCTGGCTGATGACCGTGCCGACCTCATCGCGCTCGGGGAAGAAGATTTCGACTTCCGTGACGCCCGACTCGACGATCTGCTGCCACTCGCGAGCGGTAAGCTCGGTGTTGGTTTCGGCGACGACTTCGCCAGTCTCGTGGTTGATCAGGTCGTCGGTCAAGAACGCGCCTTCGATCTCGCTGGGGTCAACCGTAACTGACTTGACCTTCGCTTTGCGCAGCGTCTCAATGTCACGGCGCGACAGCTTCTTGGCATTGGTGCCGCCGCGCACAAGAACGTCGCCCGACTTGTCTTCGACGTTTTCGGCCAGATGCAGGCCGACGATACCTTCGTTCGGCTCGAAGTGCAGCCGCCCGCCTTGAATGGCCGCCTTCTGCGAGTTGTAGAACATGCGTATCACTTCGGCGTCGGTATAGCTCGAATGCTTGATGATGTCTTCGAGGTGCGAGTCGGTGCCGACCTTGTCGAGATCGATCTTTTCCATCAAACCGAGGGCGCGCAAAAAGACCGTGCCGTAGAACTTGCGCTTGCGATCAATGCGCACGTAGAGCAGGTTCTTGGTGTCATACTCGAACTCGACCCACGAGCCGCGATAAGGGATGACCTTGGCCAGAAAGTAAGTATTGTTGTTCGCCTTCTCGAAGAAGATGCCGGGCGAACGGTGCAACTGGCTGACAATGACGCGCTCGGTGCCATTGATGATAAAGGTGCCGTTATCGGTCATCAGCGGAATTTCGCCAAAGAAGACCTCTTCTTCTTTGATGTCGCGGATCGACTTCTGGCCGGTGTCTTCGTCCGTGTCCCAGACGGTCAGGCGAATCTTGACCTTCAAGGGCACGGCATAGGTCATCGATTTTTCCTGACACTCTTTTTCGGAGTGCTTGTGCTGCAAAGTCACCGGCTCGCCGCAATTGTCGCACAGCACCGGCGACACGGTATTCATCGTGCCGCACTGCGAGCAGACCACGTCTTCGGCCTGATAAGGATTGACGCGCAGGATGTTGCCGCAAGAGCGACAGTTGGTGCGCAGGTGATAAAGACCTTCCAACTGGCCGCACTTGCATTGCCAG
>JBJMGU010000076.1:0-30752 GCA_045807765.1 Blastocatellia bacterium | reverse complement strand
GTCGTGGCTTTCAACCTGAGCGAACAGGCGCGCGCGCGCACGCTGCTCGACGATCTGGTGACGCAAGCGAACACGGCGGCCACACCAACTCCCTCGCCATCATCACTCGCCGCACAGCGTTCGGCTAATCCACTCACGCTTGCTGAAATCCGTCGGCGGCTTCCTGCCGATCTGACCTTGCTCTCCTATTCGGTGAGCCGCACCGGAACACTCATCTTTGTCGTGACCCGCAACACCTTAGAGATGAAGGAAAGCGCGGCGACGACCGACACACTCGACCGACTCGTGCAAGGATTTGTCTCGTCACTCAAAGAGCGGTCGCCGTCTGAAGAGATAGTCGAGCAATCTCGCCGCCTATATGATTTGTTGATCGCCCCGGTTGCGGATCGGCTCGGCAGCGCCAGGCGGCTTTGTATCGCGCCTGACAAGGCGCTGCACCGCTTGCCGTTTGCCGCCTTGCGCGACCCCTCAGGCCATTATCTTCTTCAATCACATATCCTGACGGGCGTACCGTCAGCTTCGGCGCTGGCCTTCTGCCTGGATAAAGCGGCGGGTAAGCGAGCGGTTGTGGATGAGCGGTTGCTGGCGGTTGGCAATCCGCAATTCAGCCGCGACGATTTTTCCGACCTCGTGGCTCTGCCCGAAGCCGAGCGCGAAGCCCGCGCTAGCGCCGAGTTCTACAATCAGAAGGTGGTTTTAACCGGCGCCGAGGCGACTAAAGCGAAATTGCTTGCCGAACTGGTGAATTGCGATGTCGCGCATTTTTCCACCCATTGCCTGGTCAACGAGAAAACCCCCTGGCTCGCAGCGCTTCTGCTGGCAGGGGCCGGTAAAGATGAGCAGTTGTTGCAGCTCCATGAGTTCAAAAAAATCGGTTTGCTGCGTGCGCGATTAGTGATATTATCGGCGTGCCAAAGCGCGTTAGGCCAGTATTACCGAGGCGAAGGTATTGTTAGCCTCGTGCGACCTTTCCTGACGCGCGGTGTGCCGACCGTGCTTGCTAGTCTTTGGCCGGTCGATTCGCAGGCGACGGCGGCATTGATGATCGATTTTCACCGCGCCCGAAAGCAGAACGGCTTGCTCGCCGCCGAGGCCCTAAGAACGGCACAAATCAGGATGCTGCAAAGCAATTTATTCAATCACCCTTATTACTGGGCACCCTTTGTCGTCATAGGGAGTAGCAACTAAGATCGCAGGCGACGCCGATACTCGACTCTCCCATCCACCCGGCACTTGCCTGTGAAGGAAATAACAAATCAACAAAAATCCTCCAGGAGGTTTTATGCCAGTTCAAGCTACTGTGATTCTGGACAGCGGGTGTTTTTTGCCTCGTGTTGAGAATCGCTCCACTACCGATATCGGCTATTTCCAATCCGCCAGATCGGTGTCGGACATTCGTGTCGTTGCCGATGGCCAGGAGTTGAAGATCGACGAGTTGAAGAGTCTCGGCAAAAGTTGTGTGATCGAGATTCGTCACGTGAAGGCCGGCGGCGGCGAGTATAACAAAGGCGCTACATCGTCACCGACCTTTCATGACGAGCTGTTGCACATGAAAGACCTCTACGGCGAGCACATGGAGGTAAACGCGAAGAAGTTTGACTGTATTTTGCGCTTTAACGCCGGACGATTTTGTGGCGCCCTGCTTAAGCCGCGAAAGTTCAAACTGCATCGGCAGCAGTCCGACGGCAAGTACGCCTATTCGCCGGCAGACGCGCCGAAGGCGATCAACCGGCCTATCGCTCATAACATCCATGTTCACTTCAAGCTGAAGAATGGCGAGGCGCTGGAACTAGCCCGCGATGGCGCGGTCTTTTGGTCGAGCAAATCAGTGGACGCGAAAGACCGGCTGGAAATCGAGATCATTGCCGACAACTCGACGGCGGAGAAGTTTTACCGTCAGGCGCTGAAAGGCAAGCGCGACAGCTACTGGCTGCCGAATCAGGGCGATCCGCCACCGGTCTGTCCCATCCCGCCGTGCGATCCCGGCGGCCTGTTCGGCTAGCGGTGAGGCGTTGTATTAAGCCTGAATTGAGATTGTCGAGTCAGCGCTTCAGCACGATCTGAAGGCGGGCTTCGACTTCGCTTGCTTCAAAGTAACGCGCATTCTTCGAGCGATTGCTGAACAGGTGAGTCATCAAACCCTGTTCATCAACGATGCTGGCCGTCTGCCCCTCGATGATGATGTAGACTTTGCCGTTGCCGCCTTTGCGAGATTTTGCCGCTGCCTGCCTTCGCGGTGCGGCACGTTTGCCCGTCGGTCGGGGGGTGGTTTCGGGCTTGCTGGTGATGACCGGCGTTGCCGGAGAAGTTGCCGCGAGGCTTTCGCTGCTCGCCGCCTTCACCTTCAATGCGGGTTTAACTCTTTTCGGCATTTTGCTTCTTTTCCTTGTTCGGCTCTCGCCTGCTGGGCGCGGCGCGACGGCGGGCAGGCGCAGCGTCGCGCGCGGCGAGGTCATAGCGGCAGTTACCGGTAACGCCATCACCTGCCGGGTCGGCCTTGCCTCGCTCGCCGCGGGTTTCGTTCGGCGCGTCGGTCGTGGGCCTGGTGTCGCGCTGTTCTTTGGTGTCAGGCTTATTTTCGCCGCGACGGTTTTTGTTTTCGCCTGGGCTACCGGCTTGCGTGACAATCGCGCCGCCTTGTCGTCGAATTTCACACCGCGTTTGAGGAGCTGCACCAAAACCGGATTGCGCCCGCGCTCACTCAGGTAACGGTTGATGTCGTCTTCGGCTTGCGCCGTCTTGTCGCTCAGCTCGTTGCGCAACTCGTCGCAACGGCCCACGTATCGGCAATTGGCAAAGCAGGCCAGCAAATTCTTCATGCAGCCATAGCGCTTACATTCAGTGTTGATGGTTGAGGCTGCCATGCGGTGAAATCCAAGATCGTCCCGAGGCGGAGGGTTTATGTCCGCCCCGGGAATGTGGCACGAAGAAACCCCGATTGCTCGTGCCGCAAAAGAAATCATTGTCAAACGCTCAGGCGCTCAGCCGTTCAGGCGCTCAGGCGAACATTGCGCAGGTGATCGATCAAAGCGCTGGCGGCATTTCGGCTCAACTGTTCCGGCTCGCATTGAAAGAGCGCGAGTGATTCGAGTTGAGGGTCAAGTCGCTTGGCCTTGGCAATCGCATAAATCGCCGATAACTGTTTATCGGAGACCGGATCATCACTCTTTGTAGACCGGGTCGCGGCAGCGCCAGCGGCGCGCTTTTTTCGATAGAGCGAGCGCGCCAGGCCGAACTTAACCGCCGCGCGCTTCAACGCGTCATGCTCGGCGCCTTTGATGCCGCGCTCGTCGAGCGCCGAATCTACGCCAATGCCACAGCGGGTAATTCCTTGAATCGTTATCGCCGCCGTGACGGCAACCAGATCGCCGATCACCACGATGTCGCGAACCTCGTGCGACCAGTCCGGGCAGACCTCGTCAAGAATGTCTGCCGCCGTGTGCCAATCTATGTAATCAACCATGCGCTCCTGGCCCGACGCATCGCGCCAGCCGACGCGCTGCCGCACGACCGCCTCCGGCAGCGGCTGCGACAATGCCGAAAGCACCGATTCAATCCCCTGCGAGCGCTCGATTGCTGTACTCATCATGCCCTCCGCCGATATAATTTCTTTCAGCGCAAGATCAATATAGCATAAAAGAAATCTTGTTTCAAGTATGCAACAAGATTTTCCCCTGTGATTCTGGTAGGCTACAGGCTTTGCGCGGCGGGGGTCGAATTTTGTAGAATAGCAGCGACTTAGCTGAAGACGGGCGGAATGAAGGGCGGTCGCCGGGTGGCGCAACAATAAACTACCGTCAATAAATACGCGCCGAGAATCCGTAATTCATCAGAGGCGCGTAGAATGACGGCGAGGGAGATAACATTGGGGTTCCCCCAAGATTCTGTTGACGCAGGTCATCGAAATCAGGATTTAGTGGCGCTAATCCGGAGAGTCGCTGGCGGTGAGCAGTCTGCCCTGACGACGCTCTACGACGCGACGAACCGGCTGGTGTTCGGGCTGATAATCCGCGTCGTCGGGGATCGCGCCAGCGCCGAAGAGGTTTTGCTGGACGTGTATACGCAGGTCTGGCGGCAGGCGGCGGCCTACGATACGAGTCGCGGGGTGCCGCTCGCCTGGATCATGACCATCGCGCGCAGCCGGGCGATTGACCGCTTGCGTGCGGGTCGTCAGGATCAGCAGAGAAAAGAGCCGCTCGATGCGATCGGCGAAGTCAGCGCCAGCGGTATCAGCCCGGAAGAAGCCTCGCTTTATTCCGAACGGCAGCGGCTGGTGCGCAACGCTTTGCAAACGCTGTCGCCGGAACAGCGCGAGGTGATAGAGTTGGCATATTATTCAGGCTTGAGCCACAGCGAGATCGCCCTGAAACTTAGCCAGCCGCTCGGCACTGTAAAAACGCGCACGCGGCTCGGCATGATTAAGCTGCGCGATATGCTCAGACCGATTCTCGGAGGTCAGGTGTGAAACACGCAGCATTATCCGATGATGTCGTCGAGCGCACGGCGCTCTACGCGCTCGGCGCGCTCACGCAACTCGAAGCTCGGGCGTTCGAGGATCATCTCGCCGACGGCTGTGCCATCTGCCAGAGCGAGCTTGATCAGTATCAACTGACGGTCGAGGCGCTCGCCACCGCCTTGCCCGAAGCCGAGCCGTCGCCGGCTGTGCGCGAACGGCTGCTTAAAAGTATTAGCGGCGCGACGGCGGACGATGAAGTCCAGAACGCCGGAGAGCAAGCGACCGAAGCTTCGGCGCTCGCCGACGCCGAAACCTTTGTGTCGTTGTACGCCGATGATGGCGACTGGCAGAAGTGGGATGAGGGGATTTCCTTCAAGCCGCTTTTTATCGACGAAACCAGTGGACAGATGACTTCGTTGGTACGCATGCAGCCGGGGACGGCGTTGCCACCGCATCAGCACCTCGGCGTCGAACAGTTCCTGATCATCGAGGGTGATTGTCACGTGCATGGCGAGCGGTTAGGGCCAGGGGATTACCACCGCGCTATGGACGGCAGTGTTCACGAGACGACCTATACAGAAACGGGCACAACGTTTCTGCTGGTAGCACCGAAAGAATATCGGATTCTCGAATCAAGGTGAGCGGAGCAGGCAGGAAGGAATTCAACAATTGAGGCACGATGTTCCGACAGAAGAAAGTCAGGAAACGGCTGCATTGTACGCGCTCGGCGCTTTGAGTCAACATGAGGCGCGTGCTTTCGAAGTCCATCTCCGCCAGGGGTGCGAGATTTGTCAGCAAGAGCTGAACGAGTTCACCGGTGTCGTTGACGCCTTAAACACAGGGGCTCCGGCGATTCCGCCGCCGCATTATCTGCGCGACCTGCTCAACGCGAGAATCGAAAAAGAAGCCAGCTTAACAATTCCCCGCGTCCTAGATGCCGCACAGATCTATCAATTTCCGGATAAAGCGACGCCAATGCTGCCGCCTGTCACTCGTCGCTCGCCGCTCGGCACCTGGCTTCCCTGGGCGGCGGCTGCCGGTTTGCTGATCGTTTTTGCCTATACGCTCTTCAGTTGGCGGCTGGAGCATCGGCAGTTGCAGGCCGTCGCCAGTCAAAATACCGAGACCCGGCAACAACTGGCCGAGTTGCGCGAACAGATCAGTGACGAGAAGGCCCGTGCCCGCGAGTTAGAAGAGATCAACGCGGTGCTTGCCGCGCCGCAACGGTCAGTGATCGAGATGGCTGGACCTGAGGGCGCGCTTTCGACTGTGGCGAGCGTCTACTGGGATCATCAAAAGAACCGCTGGGTAGTCTCCGCAAATCTGCCGCCGGTGCCCGACGGCAAAGTCTATCAACTCTGGATGGTGACACCGGACGCGAAGATCAGCGCCGGCTTAATCGAGCCCGACGCCCGCGGGCACGGATTCGTCATTGTTGATGTTCCACCCAACGTCAGCCAGATTCAGGCCGCCGCAATTACGCTTGAGCCACAAGGCGGTTCACCGCAACCAACTATGCCAATCTATGCACTCGGCAAAGCGACTTCGTAAATGTGATTGGGTTTGAAGTGCAGAAGCTCATTGCTCCGCATTCGAGCGACGCAGCGGCGCTTCGCGGAATTGCAGATCGTAAAGCTGCCTGTAGAGCCCGCCCCTCGCCAGCAACTCTTCATGTGTTCCCTGTTCGGTGATTATCCCATTATCAAGGACGACGATGCGGTCAGCGCGCCGAACGGTTGACAGGCGGTGCGCGATCACAAAGGTCGTGCGGCCCTGCATCAGAACATCGAGCGCCTCCTGAACCAAGCGCTCCGACTCGGAATCGAGTGAGCTGGTCGCTTCATCGAGAATCAGGATGGCCGGGTTCTTTAAAAGGGCTCGCGCGATGGCGATGCGCTGCCGTTGCCCTCCTGACAATTTGACGCCGCGCTCGCCGACAACGGTCTCGTAAGCGTCGGGGAACTCGGAGATGAACTCATGCGCGTGCGCGGCGCGGGCGGCGGCCTCGATCTCTGCGCGGCTTGCATCGAGCTTGCCGTAAGCGATGTTTTCGCGGATCGAGCCGCCGAAGAGAATCGTTTCTTGCGGCACAAGTCCGATGACGGCGCGGAGATCATGGAGCCGCAAATTCCTGATGTCATGGTCATCAATGAAGATCGCCCCCGCTGTCACGTCAAAGAAGCGCGGGATGAGCGACACCAGCGTCGTCTTACCCGCGCCGCTTGGCCCGACCAGGGCGATGATCTCGCCGGGTGCAGCCGCGATGCTCACGCCTTTTAACACTTCGGTGGCGCGTTCGTCCGGATAGACAAAATGCAAGTCGCTAAGTTGCACAGCGCCGCGCACCTCAGAGAAGGCGTCGGGCGCTTCTGGGTCTCTAATCTCTGGCGTTGTATCGAGCAGCTCGAAAACTCGCCGGGTTGCGCCGATAGCACTGTTGAACTGGCCGAATAGCTCAGTCATGCCGCCAATCGAGCTGGCGACAACAAAGGTGTAAAGCACAAAAGCGATCAACTCGCCTGCCGTCATCTCACCGTGTAATACCATGCGGCTGCCAAACCATAGAATCGCGGCGATGCTGCTATAAACGATCAGGATGATGAAGGCAATGAAACCGCCGCTGGCTACGGCCCGCTTGATGGCCAGGTCGAGCGATTCGCGGATGTGCGAGGCATAGCGACTGCGCTCATAACTTTCGCGCACGAACGATTGCACAATTCGGATCGCCGAAAGCGTTTCATCAACAACCGCGTTTGCTTCAGCCAGTCGGTCTTGAACCCGTGTGCTGAGGCGGCGAATGTAGCGGCCATAAAAGTGCGCCGTGATAATCACGACTGGAATAATGGCGAGCATCAGCAAGGTCAATCGCAGATTCGTAATGGCAATGATCGTCACGCCGCCGACCAGCACTACTCCACTTCGCAGCAACTCGGTAATGCTGCCGGTCGTCACCGTCTGAATGACGCTGGTGTCCGAAGCGATGCGCGAGGTTAATTCGCCAACGCGGCGGCTGGAATAGAAAGCGACCGGCAGGCCAGTCAGATGGTTGTAGAGTTGAATGCGTACGTCGGCGACAATGCGCTCGCCGGTGTAGGCGAGCAGGTATGAGCGCAGAAAGCTGAAGGCCGCCTGAGCAGTGAACAGGCCGACGAGGGTGAGCGCCAGCGAGTTGAGTCGTGCCGAGTCGTGTTCGACAAAGGCGGCGTCAATCAAATGGCGGACGACTTGCGGAAATGCGAGTCCGAGGCCGCTGGCGATGAACAGGCTCAGCAGGGCGATGGCCAGGCGCAGGCGGTATGGTCTGGTGTAGGCAAGCAAACGAAGAAGGTCGCGGGGCGAGCCGCGCAACAAGCTCAGCCGTTCGCGCCAGGACGTCGGCTTGTTGTCGCCGTCTTTTTCTGCCGGGCTGGCTGTCGTTGCGTGATGTTCCGCCATTCACTGCAAGGTTGAATCAGTGACGCGAAGCACGTCAAGCCGACTGTCGATTTGAAACAACAAAGAGGCGCAATGGCATTGGGCAGCGATCTTCTGACCAAATTGGCAGGTGACTGCCGAATGCCGTTGCGCCTCTTGTCGTCGTGCGTTGTCGCAGTTTTCGCTGTGCCGTTTTGAACGCTTACTTGGCAATCAGCCTGGCGACTGTGTTCTCGAAGACGTAGGCGGTATTTTTGCCCTTGAGCTCGACGCGCTTGAGCAGGTACGAGCCGTCGTTGCCGAGCCCCGAAACGACGGCGCTGTTTGCGGCTTCGCGGTCGAGGCGGGTCACGGTGTAGGTCGCCTTCAGGACTTCGCGCTTGCCCTGCACAAAGACGACTTCGCCTTTGTCGCCATCAACGAAGCGCAGATTGTACTCGCCCTTCGGCAGAACTTCCGAGCCGAGCCGCGTGTCGCGCTTGATCGTAATCTTTTCGCCGCCGTCCTGGGCGCTCACCGCCATTGCCATGCCCAACGCCATTGCCAGTGCAAGAACCATCATTTGAAATTTCTTAGTCATATCGAGCTCCTTTCAACTTATCTTGTATTCGTGCCGAATTTTGCGAACCGTTGCCAGGGCCGGGCAGAAGCGCGCTTGCGCCGCTGCCGCGACCATTCTGTTACCCGCCTTTTGCTTCGCGGGCCTCGTCGCCTTCGACCTCACGCGCCCCGGCGAAGCCCATCAGGGCCGCGCCGGGCGGTGAAGCTCTTCCCTTACCCGCAAGGAAGAAGACGATGTGTTTCAAAAAGCCTGTCGCCGTTTAGACTTAACGGCATTTGCTCCGTTAACACCAGTCAGTACGTTTACACTGTTAACCAAAGTTCCAAAAAAATTTCCTTACTGCTTTAATCCCTCGATCAATGTGTCCAGCGTCAAATCGATCAACTGATTCTTGGCGACGAAGGGAAAGTGCTTGTTAGTAATGAGCAGCGAGGTTACGCCGTGGCCGGCGGCCCAGAACATCTGGCTGACCGCGTCTACGTCGGTGGCGCGAAACACTTTTTGCTCAATGCAGGCTTCGACCGCCGCGCGCAGATGGCCATAGGCTTTCATGCCCATAGACTCTTCCAGCTTCCAGCCCGGCCCTTTCGGGTGTTGAGGCAGCGTAATAAAGGTCAGCTTGTAATGGTTAGGGTGCTTGAGGCCAAACTCAATGTAAGCGCGGCAGCCTTTCCTGAGCGTTTCGACCGGGTCGGCAGATTCGCGGCTATGCCCTTCCATTCGCTTGGTGAGCTTGGCGAAGGTCTCCTGGCAGATGGCGTAGAGCAGCGAGAGCTTATCGTCGAAGTAGAGATAGATGGTCGTCGGCGAGTATTCGATCTTTTCGGCGATGCGGCGCATCGAAACGTTTTCGAAGCCCTCTTCGACAAACAGCTCGCGCGCCGCGTCCATGATGACCTGACGCAACGCCTCGCGCTCTCGCTCTCTTCTTGCCTTCAGTCCCATAAGCAACTTTTGCGGATTACACCGTCACGCAACTTAACAGCGTTAAGTTACCAACCAAGTCGTCGCTTGTCAAGCAATTTCTTTAAGGGAGGACCATCGGGGCGGGCACTTGCCCGGCGCGCTCGCGGTTTGCTAGTGTGAAATCACTATGGCAACACTGCAATTCCTGGGCGCAACGCAAACCGTGACCGGATCGAAATACGTGCTTGAAGTCGGCGGCAGCCGGGCGATCATTGACTGCGGGCTGTTCCAGGGCTTTAAGGAGCTGCGGCAGCGCAACTGGGAACGGCTGCCGGTTAACCCGGCCTCGATTGGATGGGCCTTGCTGACGCACGCCCACATTGATCACACGGGGTATCTGCCGCGACTGGTGAAAGACGGATTCACGGGGCCGGTCTATGCGACCACGGGCACCGCCGATCTGCTCAAGATCATGCTGCCTGACTCCGGGCGGCTTCAAGAAGAAGACGCTGAATTCGCCAACCGCAGAGGCTACTCTAAGCATGAGCCGGCGCTGCCGCTTTACACCGAACAGGACGCACTGGCGGCGCTCAAACAGGTGCGCCCGGTGCCCTATGGCGAAGAGGTACATCTGAGCAAGTTCCTGTCGGCGCGTTTCTTTTCGGTCGGCCACATTCTCGGTTCGAGCTTCATTAAATTCACCGTCACCGAGCCCGACCGCGACCCGTTCACAATTATCTTCTCAGGCGACGTGGGGCGTTATGATGAGCCGATTCTCAACGATCCTTCGGTTGCTGACGAGGCCGACTATCTGCTGGTTGAATCAACCTATGGGAACCGCTTGCACGACCACGAAGACCCCAAAGAGCGGCTGGCTGCCATCATCAATGCGGCTGCCGAGCGCGGTGGCAAGATCATCATCCCGGCGTTTGCTGTAGGCCGCACGCAGCTTCTGGTTTACTACCTGCGCGAGCTTGAAGACGAAGGCCGCATTCCCGTCCTGCCTGTGCATGTAGATTCGCCGATGGGCGCCCAAGCGACGCGGCTCTATCTCAGCCATAAAGAAGATCACGATTTCGATATGCAGCGCGTCGAGAATCTAAAACGCAATCCGCTGGCGACGCGCAACTTCTCTCTGGTGCAGGGCCGCGGCGGCTCGAAGGCGCTGGATCAAGAGCAGGGCGCGGCAATCATCATCTCGGCCTCAGGGATGGCGACCGGCGGGCGCGTTCTTCATCACCTCGAAAAGTATTTGCCCGACCCGGCTACCACTGTCATCTTCGTCGGCTATCAAGCGGCGGGAACGCGCGGACGGCGACTACAGGACGGCGAACACGAGATCAAGATTCATGGAGAGTTTGTGCCAGTGCGCGCCCGCATCGAGAGCATCGGCAGCCTTTCAGCGCACGCCGACGCCGCCGAATTGATGCGCTGGCTCGGCGGCTTCAAGCGCCCGCCGCGAACGACTTACATCATTCATGGCGAAGTGGATTCGGCAAACGCTTTGCGTGACAAGATTGAAAAGGAATTAGGCTGGCACGCCGTTGTGCCGACCTACAAAGAAGTAGTCGAACTGTAGATACCGGCTAGAGCAGTTTTCAACCGGGAAGAGCGCAACCTGTTCGATTGCGCGAGTCGCTGCGCAATCGAAATCCGCTCTAGGGCTTTTTATTCTTGCTCTCCTCTTTCTTTTTGTCGTCGTTGCCACCAAATATTTTCTTAATAAACCCGCCGATGCCGCCTTTCTTTTTCTTCTCTTCCGGCTTTGCCGCAGTCTTGTCACCTTCCTGGGGTGGAGCCGGCTTAGCGTCGGGAGCCGGTGCAGGCGTTGGCGGCTCGGCTGGGGCAGGCTTCTGCTCAGGCTCAGCGGGTGTCTCCGCAGTCGCCGGCGCATTGCTGTTCTCATTCCCTTTGGCTCGCGTACGCGCCGACTTTGAAGCGTTGGCGTTGCCGTTGCTGTTGGCCGCGTCCGTCAGACTGCCGACGGCGGGTGACACCGCTTCATTCGCATTCGCATTCGTGGATGGAGCGGCCCCCTCGACCGGCACAACCGGCGGACTTGTATTTTCAGGCGCGGCCTGCTCCTCGGATGGAGGATTGGGCGCGGGCTTCGGTGAGCGCGACAGGACGAGAGCCAGCGGCACGCCGATCAACACGACCAGCAAGGCCGCCGCTGCCGTGTAGTGCTTCCAGTTCAACCTTCCCTTAGCGGGTGCTGCCGCTGACGCGACAATTTCAGGTGGCGGCAACGCCGCTTGATAAACCTGTGTCTTCGCTATCGGCGGCTGCGGCGTTTCGCCGGTAAACTTGCTGGCGATGACGGCCGGCGCGGAAGGCGGCGGCGATGCAGACTCACCTGTGGCACGATTCACGATCACCGTAGGCGCTGAGCCGGACACCGCGGCGGTGTCGCCTGGTGGCACAGGTCTGGGTGGCGAGGCGACCATTTGCGTTTCTTGATTCTGCGCTTCAAAAGCGGAAGCGGCATCCCCTGGACTGCCGGCGACGCGTGTGGCGCTGCGCCCGGCTTCGCTTTCAGCCACAAGCTGCTGAGTGTCGACGTCCGATGGCATCTCAATCGCCCGCGTTGCCGGCGCAGCATAGTTCGACGTGTGCAGAGGCAATTCGCTGGTCGCCTTGCCGAGCGCCCCTAACAGCATGGCGCGGAGTTCGCCTGCCGTCTGAAATCGGGCATTCGGCTTCTTGGCCAGCGCGCGCATAATCGCCTGCTCGATCTCAAGCGGGATGTTGGCGGTGAAGGTGCGCGGTGGCTGTGGCGCTTGCTCAACCTGCATCTTCATCATCTCGAATTCGCTAGTGCTGTCGAACGGCACGCGCCCGGTCACCATCTCATAGAGGAGAATGCCGAGCGAGTAGACGTCCGAGCGCGCGTCCACCTCCAAGCCGCGCACGGCTTCGGGCGACATATACTCGATGGTGCCGACGATATTGCCTTGACGGGTCATGCGGGCGCTTCCGAGAACACGGGCGATGCCGAAATCCATGACCTTGATCGAGCCGCTGTCGGTGAGCATCACGTTGGCCGGTTTGATGTCGCGGTGAATGATGCCCATACGGTGGGCGTGATCGATACCATCGAGCGCCTGGCAGAACAACGGCACGGCCCGCTCAACCAGCATGGCGCCGAAGCGGCGAATCAATTCGTCAATCGTCTGGCCGCGCACGAACTCCATCACCATGAAGTAATCCTCGCCGTCGCGCATGAAGCTGTAGAGCGTGGCGATGTTCGGATGGTTGAGCCGCGCAAGCGTTACCGCTTCACTGCGAAAGCGTTCGAGGACTTCGGGCTGGCTGGCGAGCTCGGGCTTGAGCATCTTGATGGCGACTTCGCGCTCAAGCATGGTGTCCAGCCCGCGGTAGACCGCGCCCATACCGCCTTCACCGATCTTTTCGACGATCTTATAATTGCCGATAACCTTGCCAATCATGGCTCTCCTCCGCACTGATAATGGGATGATTCCTTTCGAGTTGCACAACGAAGACTATGACGAATCATCAAAAGTCGCAAGCCTTCTGTTTGTAGAAAGATGCCTGTAAGTGGCTCGCTCAAAGGATTCGCACAGCAGACTCTTGAGATTTTGTCAGCGAGCAGGCTGCGGATAGTAAGGATAATCCATCTGCGCCGCGATCTGTTCGCGCACCTTGCGCCCCGCGACTTTTTCGCAGAGGTAAAGGCCGAGATCGATGGCCGAGGTAACGCCGCGCACCGTAATCACATCGCCTTCGTCAACGATCCGCTCGTCAACCACACGTTCACAGTAAGGGCCTAGCTCGGCGAAGGCGGTCGGGTGTGTCGTCGCCCGCTTGCCCTTCAAAAACCCTGCCGCGCCGAGTAGCACAGAGCCTGTGCATACAGAGGCTTTCAAACGACACGCTTCGGCGGTTTGCAGCCAGGCGATAAAGGCTGCGTTTCTGGCAAGCTCGCGTGAGCCGAAGCCACCGGGAACGATCACCCAGTCATATTCAGCGAGCGTGCCGCCGACGCGCGACGCGGCAAGCTTCAGGCCGCTGCCGTCAATGACTTCAGCCGTCGGCGCGCACACCTCCCATTCAAAATCGGCCATGAAACCCATCGTCCGCAACCTTGTCAGCGCGTCGTAGACGCCGACGAAGTCGAGCGCCGTCATGCGGTCGTAGATGATGAAGGCAACTCTCATGAAGTCTCGCTGACGCGCCGGCGTGGCACCGGTCTTCAAGGGCCAAAGCGATGAAGGTTACAGAAATGGTTTTACCAGGGGATCGGGTACAAAACCCATGACAGTAACAGGCCAATGCCTAAGAAGGCGCCGAACATCTTGAGGCCGTGGCGCACGCGCAACCCGGTCGTTTCGGTGCGCGGGTCAATCGTCGCCAGCACCGTCGCTGCGATGGCCGCATAAAGGATCATCATCAGCACGTGCATCAGCGCTTCCTCCCCGCCCCGATGTCGAAGGCATCGTGGACGACCAGATAGTTCAACAAGCCGGCCAGGAACATAAAGGCGTTGCCGAATTCGTAGGTCGAAGCCCACGGCTGCGGGTTCGTCCCCCAACCGATGGCGTAAGGCACGACGTAACAGAGGCCGGCGCCGACCTGTGAGAAAAACCAGAGCACGCTGATAAGGTCGAAGCGGATCAAGGCATCGGGCGAATCGGCAGGCGCAGGCCAGAACAAGCGTCCGTGCAGCGCCAGTCCCAACGCAAACGCGCCGACGATGGTGACGAAAAAGAGTGCGGCACGCCCGACTTTCCCCAATAACAGGTGGCCCGCGCCCGGTACTAGCCAGGCAGCGATGACCGCTACGATACGGCGCGGCAGCGGGTAAGGTTTGAGTTCCGGCTCAGCGGCGACGCGCGCTCGGAAATGCGCCGCCAGGTCATCTGAAAGATCATCTCTGGTTTGCAAGCTATGCTCCTTCGCAAGCTGATCGTGACTAAAAATTCTATGGGCCGTTGGCGACGCGTGTCAACCGAAATGCTTGATTTGACCCGGTGTCTGGGCTATGATCTGCACAGCCCAGATCATGTAAGGTAGGCTGAAAACGCGATATGAGAAATCTCGTGGGCTGCGGACCACGACCAACTGAAAAGAATCCCGAAGCGGGCTGACCGCCGCGGTCTCCCGCCGTCGCCGGAAGGGGGTGCACGATGGGAGATCGGATCACCAATCGCCAGGTACTCAAGCGCAAAGCCGAAACACTCACCGATACGGAAATCTCCGAAGTCCTCGATTACATCAACATTATGGAGTCTTTGCGCGAGCAGGCAGGCAAGCCCGACCTGTTCGACGACGAGCTGATGACCATGCTGGCCGACGCCCTGGAGAACCGGCGCGCCCGTGTGGTTTCCGAATGGGATCGCGTCCGGCGTAAAGCCGATCACCGCGCCCTAATCATCGCCACCGCGCGCAAACCCAACTAGCCCGCCACCGGAGGAAAGCATCCGTTGCGGCATCGTTTCTCGCTCATCGGCTTCGTTATAATCTTCGTCTTGCTGACCGCCACTTGCCCGCAGCTAGCAGCTGCTTTGGCATTCTCGCAATCATCTTCGACTTCAAACCCACAGGCGGCGCAACAACTTGCTGATGCGCGGCGCGCAGAGATTGCCGGTTACACCGCGAGCCTGCAATCCGCCGACGAAGAAGAGCGCCGCAACGCCGTCTTGATGCTCGGCGCAATGCGCGACCCGGAGACCATCACCGTGTTGCGTTCGGCGCTAAAGGATTCGGCGGAGCGCGTGCGCGCGGCGGCGCTGGCCGCGCTTGGCAATCTCAGTGACCCCTCGCTTGCTCCCCTCATTGCGATTTATCTCACAAAAGACAAGCGCGCCTTCGTGCGAAAGACAGCGGCATATGCACTCGGTAAGGTCGGTGGAAGCGAGGCGACGGCGGCGCTGATCGTCGGGCTGCGCGATAAAGACATGGAAGTGCGCGGCGCGGCGGCAGTGGCTCTCTCGAACACACCCGACGCTTCGGCCATCGAGCCGCTTGCCAGGGCGCTTACCGACAAGTCGCCATTTGTGCGCGCCCACGCCGCTGCGGCGCTCGGCGTAAACGGACGAGCCGCAGCGTCAGCCGTTCCTGCCCTTGTCCGGGCGCTAACCAAAGACGATGACCACGAAGCCCGCCGTCAGGCGGCGACCGCGCTTGGCCGCATCGGTGAGCCATCGGCGCGGCCTGCACTCGAACGCGCGGCCCATTCCAGTGATCCCTACCTAAGTGAAGTTGCCCGCGAAGCCATCAATCTAATCAGTAGGCAGTAGGCAGCAGGCAGTAGGCAGTTACCTAGTCCCGTAGGGACGCCATGTTTATAGTCGAGACGTTCCAATAAAGATCAAGCTCCGTAGGAGCGCAATGTCAACATCACGCTCCTAACGGAGCTTAGAAATCGCCTGCCTACTGCCTGCTGCCTACTGCTTACTGCCTACTGTTGCCTGCACTCATTGACGCATCTCGGAGCCGGGGCATAAAATTCTGCCTTACGGTATAAAGTCGTAGTCTTCGTTGACAATGAACAAGGGAGAGCGTTATGTCATCCGCTTCGCCGACCGTTGCTGATCAAACGGCGCTAAAGCGCGCCGAACAACTCAAGCACGAGCTACTCGACTTCGCCACACGTGGGCCGCTCAAAGACGAGTATGAGCACCAGTACAAGCTGCTTTTTGAGCTGTCCGCTGACGTTGATGAGCGCGACTCGGAAACCATGCGCGACTGGTTCCTTTACGACTGGTTTGACGAGAACGGTGAAGGCGTCATCCATCGCTTCCTCAATGCCCGTGATGATCTCGGCCCGCAGGATCAGGACGTTCTCGCCGATTGGGCGGATTCGCTCAACAGCGTTTTCGAGATTCGCGGGCTGAGCAAGAACGGGCTGCGATTGACCGAGTTGGACAGCGGCGACGAAGTGACCGTGATTACCACGACGCCGCTCAAAGAGACGCCCTTCAAGCGCGGCCAGTTCATCGCTGCACGGCTGTTGCCGCTCGGCGACCAGTTCATCTTTTCAGGAGTGCAGTTCATCCTTCCCGACCGCGAGGCGGCGATGGAAGCGCTTGAAGTGCGCCACGCCCTCGAAGCGCTCGATTCACCGGAAGCATTCGAGAACGCCCAGCGCGAGCAATGCAATGCGTTCTGCGACTTGTTCGGCTGCGAAGAGATGACAGTTGCGTCGAAAGATTTGCAGCCGACACTTCAGAAATTCCAGCAGTACATCTTCGCCGAGCGGCGCGACCCGGATAGCGGCAAGACTGCGGCTGAGCGGTTCAAAGAAGAGTTTGGTCGCGAGTTGCGGATGCCGGAGATGCCGCCGCTACCCGAAGTCCTCGCCGACGCCGGCGACGTGACCATACTCTGCGATGAGTTCGACGGGATTGTCCTGCTCCCGGATTACGCGCGTTTCCGCCGCATCTTTGCAACGCCCAAGCCCGACAAGACGGTGCCCGACTGGCAGGAGTTGTTGTGGCGCTACATCAAAGACCCTGACTTGCCTATCGTTGCCTTCGAGCGGGTCGCCGAAGAGAATCCGCGTCGGCTCGAATCGGTCATTCGACGGCTGACGGGCAAGCGGCAATTCTCGCTTGAACACCTCTATGCCCTGCTGATTCATTACAAGGAGCCTTCGGAAGAGTTCGACGACCTTGAAGACGACCAGCGGTTATGGGATTTGTTCGACGGCAACGGCAGCGCGCATATTACGGAATCTAAACCAAAGGGCCGCTCTAAGAAAACCTCGGCCAGCAAGCAGCCGTCGGCGAAGGCGAAAAGTAAACCCGCTGTCAAGAAAGCCGCGGCCAAGAAAGCCGCAGCCAAAAAATCATCATCCAAGTCGCCGGCAGGCAAGGCTGCTGGGAAGGCCGCTTCGGTAAAAGCGAGCACTCGCAGCGGAAAGAAAACGTCTGGCCGCGTCGCCAAGAAAAGTGCGAGCAAAGGCGCAAAGAAAGCCGCGAAGAAGAAGCGATGACGCTTGCTGAAGCAACCGCGCAATGGCTTGAGGCAATGGCGCGTGACGATTCGGTTTCGCAAGAATGCGCCGAATCGCGCGCGCTTTCGCTTTCCTGGCTGGTCGAGTACGCCGGGACTCGGCTGTTGCTTGCAGATCTCACCCCGGCGCGGTTGCGGGATTTCCTGGCACGCTGGTTCATCGAGCACGCCGTCATCTCTGCACGGCGCGCACTCGGCCCTTCAGCGGTGCCCGATGTTACTGCGGTCACGGCGCTGACGAATACACTGGCGGCGTTCATCGATTGGGCGGCGAGCGTTGGGCTCCATTCAGCGAACGCCTGTCGGGCGGTCATCGAGGAATTGCGCGAGCGGCTGCCGCACGCACTGGCAATCAGCTCACGATTGTCTGAGCAATTGACCGAGCGTGGCGGCGCATTCGGCTTCCCGGAGTTTCTCACCTCGTTTGAAGCCGGCGGCCATAGCCAATATGACCTGGATGAGCCGGGAGAAAGCGGTTGTATGGAAGGCTACTTTCGCATCCTGCGCGTCGAAGGCTGCCGGGTCGAAGCGGAAGAAATGCTCACGGAAACACGCGCCTGGCCGATTCTCTTCCCCGCCGACGTTGCGGCGCAGCTCGAAGCAGATTACATCATTAACATGGAATTGCTTCGCACCGGGGAAAGCTGGCAGATCGCCGCCTGCGGATTCGCCTACCCGCCAAACACCGAGGTTTAGTTTTTCCGTGCGCGCTTCTTGCGGTCTAACTCTGCGAGCAATTTTGACAGAGGCAAGGTGTTCAGCACATCGTCTTTCGTCAGCCAGGCGCGCCGCGCCGTAGCAATGCCGTAACGCATCGCCTCAAAGCCGCGCGTCTGGTGCGCGTCGGTGCTGATGACGAAACTGACGCCTGCCTGCCGAGCGACGCGCAGCCAGTAGCTATTCAAGTCCAGACGGTAAGGGCTGGAATTCAGCTCTAGCCTGACGTTGTGTTTCTTGGCCGCCGCAAACACTTGCTCCAGGTCAATCTCATAGCCGGGCCGCTCGCCGAGTATGCGCCCAGTCGGGTGCGCGAAGACGTTCGGATAGCCTGTCTCCATCGCGCGGACGACGCGCTCAGTGATCTGCTCTTTGGTCTGCTGAAATCCGGCGTGGATCGATATGACAATCCAATCGAGTTGATCCAGCACCTCGAATGGCATGTCAAGCGAACCGTCTGAAAGAATGTCCACCTCTGCGCCTTTCAGCACGCGAATGTCGTCATACTCGCGCGCCGCCGCGTCAATCTCTTCGATCTCTTTCAACAGCTCGGCGGGCGTGTTGCCATTAGCGATGCTGGTTGATTGCGTATGGTCGGTGATGGCGATGTACTGGTAGCCACGCCGGCGCGCCGCTTCGATCATCTCGCGGATCGAATTCTGACCGTCCGACCACGTGGTGTGCATGTGAAAGTCACCGCGCATGTCTTCGATCCCGATCAGCTCGGGCAAGCGATTATCACGCGCGGCGGCAACCTCGCCGAGCCCTTCGCGAAGCTCCGGCGCGATCATCTCAAGACCGAGTGCGCCATAGAATTCCTCTTCGGAATGCAGTTGTAATTGGTTCTGACTGCCCGCGTCTTTCGTTTTGCGTTTGCGCCCGCCGTCAGCTTTAGCCCCGGCGAGCCGAAATCCTTTGAAGCTGTAGCCGCGCGCCTGAGCTTCGGCTTCGAGATCGCGCAGGTGTTCGACTGAACCGGTCGTGCGCACCATCGCCGCCGCGAAATCGGCTTCTGAAGCCAGATGCAAGGTGACCGCGACACCTTTCTTCGTCACGGCCTCGACACGGTCGGCGCGCTGCGCTTTGATCTCGGTGAACGGCGACAGCTTGCTGAACGCCTGCGCCAATCCCCTGATTTCACGGCCCGCAAGGACTTCGACGTGATCGACCATTTCGCAGCCGCGGCGGAGCTGGCCGACGACTTCCAATCGCGACCCGCTGCCGCCGTTGACCTTCCGCAGTTGCTCAACGATGGCCCCGGCAAGCTCTGTCGCCTCGTTCAAGCGCACTTTGCCGCGTTCGCTTTCGAGCCGCGCAAGCGAAGACTGAATCCGCTTGACGGTCTTGTCGCCGAGACCGGAAACCGATTCAAGGCCGCCGCCGTCGGCAAATGCTTTCAACTCGTCCAGACTCTTGATGCCGAAATCCTGATAGAGCAACTGCGAAGTCTTCAAGCCGATGCCGGAAACGCGGCGCAGCTCCAGCACCGATTCGGGAATTTCTTCCTTCAGTTCCTCGAAAAACGACGAGGTGCCGGTCTCGATGATTTCGATGATCTGCGCGCTGAGCGATTTGCCGATGCCGGGTAGCTCCTGCAAGGCCGCCGCGCCGCGCGCCGCAATTTCGGCGACTGGCTGTGACATCTCAGCGATGCTCTCGGCGGCGACACGGTACGACCGCAGCTTGAAGGGATTCTCGTCCTTGAACTCCAGCAGGTCAGCGATGCGTTCAAGCACGCCGGCCACATCGCGGTTGTCTATCGCGAGCTTGCCTTCGTAAACGGCATCGGATGGTTTCATAAGATTAAGCTAACGCCGGGCCGTTCGCCGGTCAATGGAATGTTCCCCGTTGACTTTGCCGGCGCGACTACGAGACAATTTGACTTGCGCATAAACGTTGGCAATACCGCATTCGCCATAGTGCCATTTGGATAATTTCTCAAAGCCTCAGTGTTTGTCCTGGAGTAGAATATGAAGTCGAATCGTGTCAGAGTTGCGCTTATCGCGCTTGCTGCCTTTATTCTTTTGAACGCCTCGCCGGCGTTGGCCAAAGACAAGTGGATTCAATTGACCACGAAGAACCTCAACGTGGTCAGCAACGCCAGCGAAGATGATACCCGCGAGATCGCGCTGAAGATCGAGCAGTTCCATTTTATCTTCACCAAGCTATTCGGCATCAACACCGACAGCTTCCTGCCGGTCACGGTGATCGTCTTCAAGAGCGATGGGGCATTCAAGCCGTTCAAGCCGCTTTATAACGGCAAGCCCTCGAACGTCGCGGGCTACTTCCAGCCGGCGCAGGACGAGAACATGATCGCCCTGACCGCCAACGACTACGGCGAAGAGCATCCGCTGGCGGCCATCTTTCATGAATACACCCACCTGCTCAACAGCTACACGCCGCGCCAGTGGCCGATCTGGCTGAAAGAAGGGCTGGCCGAAGTCTACTCGACCTATGAGGTAAAGAAGAAAGATGTTTCGCTCGGCCTGCCGGTCACCAGCCATGTCTACCTGCTGCGTGACAACAAGTTCATCCCGCTGGCGACGCTCTTCAACGTCGGCCACGATTCGCCGATCTATAACGAGCGCAGCAAGCAGGGCATCTTTTACGCCGAATCCTGGGCGCTGATGCATTATTTGATGTATAGCAACAACATGTCACGGCGCCCGCAACTCGTCAGCTTCATCCGGCTCATCAGCCAGGGCATGGAAGTCGAGCCGGCCTTCACGCAAGCCTTTCAGACCGACATGGCAACAATGGAAAAGGAGCTTCGGCGCTACATCGGCAGCAACAATTACACCTATCAGACGATCACGTTTACGGACATTGAGGGCGCAAAGGACGTCACCGTGCGTCCGCTCAGCGACGCCGAAGTACAGTTTTATCTCGGCAACCTGTTAATGCGTACCAACCGCCTGGACGAGGCGGAGCCGTACTTGAAGCAATCCATCGCGCTGGACGCGAATCTGGCGCGGCCTTATGAAGGGATGGGGTTTGTCGAGATGCGCCGCAACCATTTCGACAAAGCCATGGATTACTTTAAGCAGGCGGCGACGCGCGACTCGAAAAACTTCTTTGCTCATTACTACTACGCCGAAGCCTTGCAGCACGAAACGCAAGGAGCCATTAGCGGCGACACGGCGACGACGATGATGAATGAGCTGCGCACGGCAATCAGGCTGCGCCCACAGTTCGCCGACTCTTATTACATGCTCGCCTTCGTCATTCAGGCGGCAAACGGCGACTTGAAAGAGGGATTGACGGCAATGCAGACCGCTCTGCGATTAGCTCCACAGAACAAACATTACTTGCTCGGTCTGGCGCAGATACAGATGCGCATGAATGAATTTGCGGCGGCGAAAAAGACGCTCGCGCCGTTGCTGGCCGACGATAGCGAGCCGGGGTTGAAAACCTCTGCCCAATCGCTGATGCAGTACATCGAGTATCAGATGCAACCGCGCCGCGAGCCGACCATCATGGAAGCACCTGCTGAATCGCCCGCCCCCGCTGCCGCAACAAATGAGACGAATGAGCCGGCGCCGCGCCCGCCGCAACAAGTCACCGGACGCCCGACGCTCACCATCGAAGGCACGAAGGTCGTGCGCGGCGTGCTGACGCAGATCGAATGCGGGAATGGAAAGATGCGGATTCTGCTCAACACCGCCGACAGCCTGCTGCGGTTTGATGTGACGGATATACAGAAGCTGCAATACTACAGCCAGGACCCTAGCTTCGAAGGCAGTGTCGGTTGCGGCAAGGTGCTACACGTGGCTTACGTTTACTACAAGCCGTTGCCGGGCAATCAAGCACGTTTCGCCGGCGACGCGGTGGCGATCGAGTTCGCAAAATAGCGAAAGGCCGGTTCAGGAAATCAAATCTTTTCGAGGGCGGCGAACCGGGCTACGAACTTTTTCAGTCCGTAGCCCGGAAAGCTTACTGTCAGCTTGGCGTCTTCGCCTGCGCCTTCCGAACGCAGGATGACGCCCGTCCCGTACTTCGCATGCTTGACGCGCGCGCCGACGCGGAACTGGCCTTCCGACGCCGTCCCTTTTGTCTGTTGACGACTGCCTGCCCCACTCGGCCCAATTCCCTGCGCCTGACTCTCGCCCCCCTTTTCGTCGGTTCGCCGTTTGAAGAAATCGCGCACGCCGGAGGCGGAGTTATAGGTCTTACCTGTGTAATTCGTTGTCTTTTTAACCGGCGGCGGCGCTTCGCCGCGCAAGGCTGAAGCCGCCTGGCGATTCTGCTGGGTTTCGGGCCGCGCCGCAAAGCCGAGCCACGATGGCCCACGCGACATATCCTGTAACAGCTCTAAAGGTATCTCGTTTAAAAAGCGCGAAGGCTCTGCCGGCAGTTCTTCGCCCCAGGTGCGCCGCTTCATGGCGTGCGTGATGTAGAGGTAACTTTGCGCCCGCGTGATGGCGACATAAGCGAGCCGTCGCTCCTCTTCCATTTCCTCTTCGCTCTGAAACGTTCGCGAGTGTGGGAAAAGACCCTCTTCCATACCGACAATGAAGACCACAGGGAATTCCAATCCCTTCGCCGCGTGAATCGTCATCAGGGTGACGCGCGCATCGGCTTTGTACTGGTCGGTGTCGCTCACGAGCGCGGCGTGATCGATGAAGTCGCGCAGCGTTTCTTTATGCTCTTCGGCTTCGACGGCGGCGGTGACCAGTTCTTCAATGTTGAACAAACGGGTCTCGGATTCTTCAGTCTTGTCCTCCTGTAACCACTTGACGTAGCCGCTGTCGAGCGTCGCCGCCTTGACGATCTCCGACAGCGGCTCGTTGCGCGCCACCTTCTCGCCAAGCGCATTGATGACCTGTCGGAACGATTCGAGCGCCGTGGTGGCGCGCGGACCAGGCGAGCGATTCTCTATCGCCACTCCTATCGTCTCCCAGAGCGACACGTCGAGATCTTTCTGCTGGCGGGCGAGGCTGTCGAGGGTCGTTTTGCCGATGCCGCGCGGTGGCGTATTGATGATCCGCCCCAGCGCGACATCATCGGTCGGGTTTAACGCCAGCTTCAAGTAAGCGATGGTGTCTTTCACTTCGGCGCGCTCGTAGAACGAAAAGCCGCCGACAATGTTATAAGCGACGCCGCGACGGCGCAGCGATTCTTCAAACAGGCGCGACTGCGAGTTGGTGCGGTAGAGCACGGCGCAGCGCGTCTGCGGCTCGCGGCGCAGATGCTCTTGAATCTTTTCGGCGACAAACGACGCCTCTCCGTCGCCGTCATAGGACTGGTAATAGCGAATCTTGTCGCCCTCGCCGACTTCCGTGAAGAGGTTCTTCGGCAGCCGCTGCGTGTTTTTGGCAATGACTTTGTTGGCGGCTTCGAGAATGGTTTGCGTCGAGCGATAATTCTGCTCCAGCTTGATGATCTTCGTCCCGGCGAAGTCATGCTGAAAGTTCAAGATGATGTTGTAATCCGAGCCGCGAAACGCATAGATAGACTGATCGAGGTCTCCCACCACGCAGAGGCTGCGGTTCTGCCAGAACGCGTCTCCCGCATTGGCGCGGTCGAGTTTCGTTGAGCCAACGGCGATCAAGCGCGCCAGCTCGTACTGAATGCCGTTGGTATCCTGAAACTCATCAATCAAGACGTGGCGGTATCGTTCGTGATAATGCGCCCGCACCTCTTCGACCTGTCGCAACAGGACCACCGCTTTGATCAGCAGATCGTCGAAGTCGAGAGCGTTCGACTGCTGCAAGCGCGCCTCGTAGACTTTGTAAATCTGCGCGATCTTTTCCGTGCGGTCATTAGCGAATTCAGCCTGGCTCGCATAAGCCGCCGGCGTAATGCCGCGGTTCTTTGCCCAGCTAACCGCTGAGAGCGCCGGGCGCGCCGTCACGGTTTTGTCGTCAATCCCATAATCTTTCATGATGCCGCGCACGACGCGCGCCTGATCGTCCGTATCGTAGATCGTGAAGTTGCGGGTGTAGCCCGCCTGCATACGCTCGATGTCGCGCCTGAGGATGCGAACGCACAGCGAATGGAAGGTCGAAATCAGCGGTGCCGATGTCCGCTGGCCCGGCGGCAACATCGCTTCGACGCGCGCTTTCATCTCGCCCGCCGCTTTATTCGTGAAGGTCACGGCGAGGACTTGCCACGGCTGCACGCCGGCGCTTTCGATCAGGTAAGCGATGCGGTAGGTGATGACGCGGGTTTTGCCGGAGCCGGCCCCGGCCAGAATCAGTAGCGGCCCGTTGACCGCTTCGACCGCTTCGCGCTGCTCGGCATTCAGTTGATCCATAACTAGGGGCTAGGGGTCAGGGGCCAGGGGCTAGGGGCCGGATAAAGGCTAGCCCCTGCTCCCTAGTCCCTAGCCCCTACTTAATCAGACTCTGCACGGCTTTGAACTGTGGCGATTCGGCGCTGCGCATCATCTCGAACAGCGCCATCTCCAGGTTCGAAGGGATCGCGCCGGCTTGTGTCAAACGCGCCAGCGCAACTTCTTTGCTTTCGCGCTTGCGCGAGGTGATGCAATCAACCAGTAGGAAGACTTCGTAATCATTCGAGAGCAGATCAAGCACCGTCTGAGTGACACAGATGTGCGCTTCGATGCCACAGATGATGACCTGTTTGATCTGCTGTTGTGCAAGCTGCGCCTGAAACGACGAGGCGTCACAACTGCTGAAGCAGAGCTTTTCAATCGCCTGCGACGTCGCCGGAAGGTGCGGAAGAATCTCTTCAGCCGTATGCTTCAAGCCTTTCGGATACTGCTCGGTGACGATGACCGGGACTTCGAGCAGGCGCGCACCTTGAACGGCTTTGCCGATGCGCGCCGCGACTTCGGCGAAGTCGGGGATGACAGTACGAAAGGCTTCCTGCATATCAATGACTGCCAGCGCAGCGCGCTCACGCGATAGTTTGCTGATTGCTTTCATAACGGTTCCCGTCCATTCAAGGATGACTATAGCAGCAGCCGCATGACGCGGACAACCTCGGCCCGTTCAGCATCCGCATCGCAAGGCGGTTAAGCGTCGGCGATTGACAGGCGCTCGCTGTGAGTGCAAAACTTGCTGCTCGATTTTTCAGATTATGACAACCCAAAACGAATCCGTAATCATTGTTTCAGGGCTGCCGCGCTCTGGCACCTCAATGATGATGAACATGCTGGTTGCCGGCGGCATCGCGGCAATGACCGACGCCATCCGTACTGCCGACGAGGACAATCCCAAAGGCTATTTCGAGCTTGAAAAAGTCAAAGAGCTGGCCAGGGATAACGGCTGGATGAACGATGCAGAAGGCCGTGCGGTCAAGATCATCTCGGCACTGCTCAAGCACCTGCCGAGTGGGCATCGCTACAAGATCATTTTCATGCGCCGGCATATGCAGGAGATTCTCGCTTCGCAACGACAGATGCTTGTCCGGCGCGGGGAGCCGACCGACACCGTCAGCGACGAGCGCATGGCAGAGATGTTTCGCAAGCACCTTGCCGAAGTCGAAGCATGGCTCGCCAGACAAGCGAATATCGAAGTCATCTATGTGGACTATAACCAGATGCTCGAAGCGCCCGCGCCACCCATTGCAGCGATCAATGAGTTTCTCGGTGGCCAGCTCAATACCGCAGCGATGACGGCGGTTGTTGATAGGACACTGCACCGCCAGCGGGCTTAACTCATGGCCGTGCGATGGTACGCAGAAATTCGCCGGCGACGCGATTCACTTCTGTGGCGGCGGACGATTGACTGTGAGGCGAGTGGCCGGCGTTGCGGATAATGGCCATTTGCGCGGCGGGTAGCTGACGGCGCACAGCCTCCAACTCGTCGGGCTCGGTTCGTGGATCGCTGTCGCCGTGAATGAACAACGTCGGCACGCGCAATTCTCCCAGGCGTCCGTCGTAAAGGTCATGCGCCGCATCACGACTCTCTTCGGCAAGCCGCAGCCATGCCGTGCCGTTCATCAGGATCAGCTCGCGCCAGTAACCTTCGCCATGGTCGCGGCGCAGCGCTGCGGTGACGCGCTCGCCCAGCCCATCGGGATTCTGCACCATCGTCTCAAAGAACTCGCGCGAGCCCGGCTTGACCCGCAGCAGGTGAAACGCTTCGAGGATCACACCCGCGATCCGCTCAGGCGTCTGCAACCCCATCAACGCCGCAATCACCGCGCCGTCGCTATGGCCCCACAGGATCGGTCGCTCAATATTCAGGGCTTCGAGCCAGCGCGTCATCTCGATGGCGGCGCGGCGGTGAAAGTCTACAGGCAACACAGCAAGACGCGGTGATTGGCCGTAACCGCTGCGGTCGGGAATCAGAATGTGATAGGCATCGCCGAAGGCTTGAATCTGCGAATCGAAGGGATAGACTTCGTAGCCCCAGCCGCCATGCAGAAAGATAAGGGGGTAGCCGCCGCCGGCTTCGCGGTAATGAATCGTCACCGGCTGGTGGCCGGGAACGAGCGGGGATTCGGCAATTTTTGTGAAAGGCACGCGCGCTCCGTCCGTGGTGTGATGTCGCCGTTTGGCAGGCGAGTCTGCTATGGTATTCTTTGCGCTCAAGAGCGTCAACGCTCGACTCCTACGGACATGAAACCAGAACCAACAAACACCCAAACAGGCGACCTGGACAATTCACAGCTCGCCTCATTGCAAGAAGAGATCATCCATTGTGTGTGCTGTCCGCGCCTGGTCGCCTGGCGCGAGCAGGTGGCGCGCGAGAAGGTCAGGCGCTTTGCTAACGAAGAATACTGGGGCCGCCCGGTGCCGAGTCTTGGCGAGGCCGGGGCACGGCTATTGATCGTCGGCCTTGCACCCGCCGCGCATGGCGGCAACCGCACGGGGCGCGTCTTTACGGGCGACCGCAGCGGCGATTGGCTGTACCGCGCGATGTACCGCGCAGGCTTCGCCAATCAACCGACTTCGACGCATCGCGGCGATGGGCTTGAGCTGCGGAATTGCTACATCACCGCAGTGATTCATTGCGCGCCGCCGGCCAACAAACCACTGCCCGAAGAGATCGCCAACTGCCGGCCTTATCTACTCACCGAGCTTGAGCTGTTGAACAAGGTGTGTGTCGTCGTGGCGCTGGGCCGCGTCGCGTTTGATGCGGCGGTTGCTGCAATCGGCCTCGAAACAAGCGGGGATACAGCAAGGCGAAAGCCGCGACCGCAGTTTAAGCATGGAGCCGAAGTCGCGCTCGCAGGCGGCAAGCGTTTGATCGCCTCGTTTCATCCAAGTCAGCAGAACACCTTCACAGGCAAGCTGACCGAGCCGATGCTTGATGCGGTGTTCGCGAGAGCGCGCGACCTGATTGATCATCCCGCTGGCAACGCATGACGGGCCGGGCGGCGCGTGTATAATTAATTAATGAGTTTTGCCATTATTTCAAACGGAGAATCACATGGCTAAAGCAGAGAAACCCGCAGACGATGAGAAGCCCGAAAGCCGCACAGGCAAGAAATCTGATGAAAGCGGTGCCACATCCGGCACGGCTGAGGAAAGCGCGTCGGCCTCAAAGCCGAGCGAAACTAAGGCAGCAAATGCCGGAGAGTCGGTAAGCGAGCCCGCCTCCGCGCCAACTGCTGCGGCGCCCAATGCGGCGCCCGACGCTGCACCCCCTGCCGGTGGGACGCTTGATGCTTCCTTGTTGCCGGCGCAGCGCGGCAAGCTCGGCGTCTTTGGCGGGCCAAAGGATCGCGGCATCAAGCCCGACGACAAGCTGGGGCTGCCAACGGGCAAGCACTTCTCTTTCGAGCGCGTCCGCAGTCTCAATCCCAGGGGCTTTTACTGTGCGATGCGCTGGGACTATCACGTCCTCGGTAAGAGCAACGAGGAAGGCAAGCGTTGGTGGGCGAACAAGAAGTTGTTGGTGACTAACCCGGCCAGCGGTGTTGCAGTCGTCGTCCGCGCCGTTGATTATGGGCCGCCGGAAAGCACAGGGCTGGCCATTGCCGTTTCACCGGGCGCGGCAGAGGCGCTGGGGCTTGCCGTGGGCGACGAAGTCGAAATCAATTTCGCTGACCCGCGACTTCAAACTGGCATCGTTCAATAAAGATTTGTTCGTTGTTCTTTGTCCCTGCTCATTGGTTATGGGTTAGAGCTGGTTAGTTATCTAACGCTGCCAATGTCAGAGGACAGAGGACAACTGACAAAGGACATCTCGCAGAATGATTCGTTATCCCGCATTCGATCCACCTGAATACGTTGACTGGAAGGCCGACCCGCAACTGGTCGAGCAATTCGCCGGCACCATAGAGCAGAACGCCGAGCGCCGCGCCATCATTCGTCGGCTGACGGCAGCTCAACTCGTCGCTCTCTATGAAGGGCTGCTGCGCAATCGCCTGCACGACATCGCGCTCAAACGCTGGGTCAAGCAAGGGGTGATCTCGAAAGCCTGGCTCGGTACAGGTGAAGAGGCGGCGACCATCGGCCCTGTCCATGCGCTCAACCGCGAGCCCTTCGATGACGGGCTGCCGACAGACATAGTCGCGCCGATGATTCGCAACGCCGGCGCGTGTCACGAGATGGGCATGGCACTAGCGGATATGCTACGTGGTTACCTGGGCACTGCCGATTCACCAACGCGTGGGCGCGACCTGCACATCGGCGACTTTCAACGCGGTGTTCTGACACCCATCAGCCATGTCGGCGATGTGATGGCAGTTACGAACGGCTTCGCGCTGGCATTCCAACTGCGCCGCCAACCGCGGGTCGCCCTGACCTGGATCGGCGACGGCTCGACCAAGGCCGGCGTCTTCCACGAGAGCATGACCTTTGCCGCCGTTCAGCGGTTACCGATTGTCATCATTATTCAAGATAACCAGGTAGCGCTCGGCACACGCCTCGATCAACATCACCGCGGCGATTTCCGCGACTGGCCGGCAGCCTATGGCGTCGAGGGCTTCGCCTTCGATGGCAATAACGTGCTGGACGCCTATGCGGCGGTGAAGGTGGCCACAGACCGTTGCCGCCAGGGGCGCGGCCCGTACTTGCTGATCGCTGAGACTTTTCGCATGGGTGGTCATGCCACTCACGATGAGCGCGAAGCGCGGGCGACGTTCGATGCGCAACTCTTCGAGTCATGGGGAAAGCGCGATCCGATAGGACTTTTTGAGAATTATTTAATCGAAGGGGCAATCGATCTCCAGAGCGGCAAGCGCGGGCGGCGCACACAAGCGGTGTGTGAGCGCAACACACAGGCGCTTACTGAAGCCGAGCAGCGCGTGCTGGCAGAGATCGAGCGGGCCGAGAAAGAAGCGCTCGACAGTCGCGCCAATCGCTTGCCGCAACCTGAATCGGCGGCGGAGGGTGTCTATGCCGAAAACGCTGACTCGCGGTTAGAGAGCGCTGCAACGTCTGTGGCATAGCAGTTCCCTGTGGCGCAATCTGATAGATGCGCTAGGCGCTGCGCCATCTATCAGATTGCGCCACTTGACCGGAGGTCATGTCATGCGGAGAGCATGTGCAGTAATCATCATTGCTTTGCTGACGAGCGCGGCGGCGACAAGCCAGAAGCGCAAGAAACCGCGCCCGGCGGCGCGCTCGCGGGCGGCGGCAACGCGCGATGATACAACCGCCAACACGCCGCGCGCGGTCGGCTCGCAGGTAGTCATCATTACTAAGAACGACGACCGCATCACCGGCACGCTTGTTGACCTGACGGCCTACAGCATTCGAATCAAAGCCGACAACCTGGAATCTACGATCTCGCTCGACCGCATCGCCTCGCTGTCGTTTGGCGAGGGCGGCAGCGCCAGCCGCTCCGCCCCGGTCAGCGCGCCCGCGAGCGGCGATTTTGCGCGCAACGCCGCTCCCGTACTGAAGTCCTTTCAAGCTTTCGCTGAGCAGTTGCGCCAGGGCACCGAGTTTAACGAGTACGGCAGAGTGTTGACCGACTTGCGGCGCAGCGGCGACCAGTTCATCAACCGCTACGGGGCTTCAGAGAATGGCGGCGAAGCGCGAGTCGTCGCGCTGCTATCGGCGGCTCTGACCGATTACACCTGGGCGCGAACCATCTGGACGCTGCGCCTCAACCGTTCGGGCGACACGACAGCCTTTGACACGGATGTTCCTGCGCTTACGGACGCGCTGGCGCTTTACCCTGACTTGCGCGCCGCGTCAGCCGTCGGCAACAAGTTCTCAGTTGATAAAGTCGTCTCTGGCCTTTGGAAGAAAGCCGCTGACAAGACCGACCGCGCCCGCGCTATCGCCGGTGACGCAAGGTGAGCGAGCAAATTAACTACATTGAAAGGTGAGCGAGTATGAAGGAGGTTTTCTTTGCCGCATCCGTGCGAACGCCGATAGGCAAATTCGGCGGCACGCTGAAGGATTGGACGGCGGCTGATCTGGCGGTGCCGGTCGTCGAGGAGAGCTTGCGCCGGGCCGGTCTTGCGCCTGATGCGGTTGATGAAGTGATCATCGGCTGCGCCCGGCAAGCCGGCGGCGGGCCGAACGTCGCCCGGCAGATCGGTTACCGCGCAGGGATGCCGGAAACGGTTCCCGCTTACACTGTCAACCAGGCTTGTGGCTCTGGTCTGAAAGCCGTCATCCTGGCTGCTCAGGAAATCATGCTCGGACGCGCCCGATGCATTATCGCCGGCGGCACCGAATCCATGAGCCGCGTGCCTTATCTGGCTGAAGGCACACGCTGGGGGCTGCGCATGGGCAATGCGGCGCTGGTAGACGGAATGTACCGCGACGGTTTCCTCGATCCGCTGTCAGGGCAGGTAATGGGCGAGACCGCAGAGACGCTGGCGCGGCAGTATGACATCTCGCGC
>JBJMGU010000075.1:0-55548 GCA_045807765.1 Blastocatellia bacterium | reverse complement strand
CGTTGTGCGGACTGAATGTGTTGAGCACCGAAAGCGGCGGTGCGTAACAGTGCAGCGTCACCATGTCGCAGCCTTTGGGTTGCAGATTCATCAAGCAATGAATGTCGGGCACGTCTGCGCCGGTGATTGCCCCAGGACTCCAGCGGTTGGTGTCGTAGGGTCGCACGCGGCCTTCCGCCGTGCGCTCGTACATCGTCTCGGTCAAACAGCCTTCGGCGACCATGACGACGCCAATCGAGCCGCCGTGATCGTGAATCGGTGTGCGCTGGCCCGAACGCCAACAGAGCATCAGCAATTCCGCATACGGGCTGCGGGCGATCAGGTTGCGCGCGTACTTGCGCTGGCTGAAGAGCCGGTAAGCATCGTAATCACGCTGGCGCAGCAACAGGGCAGAGAACCACGCCTCGACCTCTTCCAGGCTCGGCACCGCTTTGAGCTGATTGATGATCTCGGCGACTTCGCCAAGGGTCAGCTCGTTGACGGCGACGGCGGTCGGTGGCGCGGTGATCTGGTTCGTATCGATTACTCGCATGGCATTTCCCGTGGATGGCGGTTTCCAAAATAAAGCCATCTGAAAACCGTCTTTAGTCTACTCGCGAGGCCGGGGTTGTCAAGCAGCGGCAACCTCGCTTTTTGGTTCTCCCGACCAAGAATCTGCGCCAACTGTCGGCGGATTGCTGCGCTCTCCAACCCGATATTCGCCGTGCCCCAAAAGCCAAATCGTTGTGCGCTGGTCGCTTGTCTCTGACTGCTGGTCGAGGAGAGCGCTGGCACGCCCGTTGCGACCTGAATGGCGGAATAGACTTGCTTCAGGAGGCTCGCTATGTGGAAACGGATTCTGTCAATGGCGCTCGTCTGCGCCCTCTACTTCTGCTTCGTTTGTGTTAAGCCCGGATTGGCGCAATCGCCAGCCGAAAGGCCGTTTGCGGTGCCAGTCGAAACCCGCGATCAAGCACAGGCCGGCCAAACGGATAACCAACCGGCACCGCCTCAGACGGCGAAGGAAGCGCAGCAGGCCGGGCGCATCAAGCGCGATGTCGAAAACCACGGCGTCGCCAGCAAAATCACCGTCATCCTCAAAGACAATCAGGAACGCTACGGCGAGATCGCCCGCATCGATGACGACACGTTTCAAGTTGTCGAGGTGGATATGAAACAGTTGCTCACCTTCGCTTACAAAGATGTCAAGAAGGTGCGCTTCAACTATGGCAACCCGAACCCATTCAATGGCAAGCGCTGGCATCCGCGATGGGGCCACATCGCCGGCATCGCGGTGATTGCCTTCATTCTGATCGTCATTCCGTTGAGCATTCCGCGGACATAAAGACCGTCGCTACTCAATGGGTGGTTGAGGTAGGCGCCGCGCGGTCAGAGCCACTTCTTCAATTTAAAATAGCCGAGCATGATGATGGCGATGACTGCCATACCGATAGTCGTGTACCAGACGCCGCTCGGGTTCTTAATCAGCGGCATAGACTCGAAGTTCATGCCAAAGTAGCCCGTCACCAGTGTGAGCGGCAGCATGATCGTTGCCAGGATGGTCAGGCCCTTGACGATGTCGTTGGTGCGGTTGGCCATCTGCGTCAGATAGATGTCGAGGGTGCCGCTCATCAGGTCGCGATAGGTTTCGACCAGATCGAGGGCGCGCACCGCATGATCGTAGACATCGCGGAAGTAGATGCGCATCTCAGGCCGAATCAACGGTGTTTCGTCGCGGACGATGACGTTTAGTAACTCGCGCTGAGCGCCGACCGCGCGGCGAAATTGCAGCATGCCGCGCTTGAGATTGAAGATCATTTCCAGCAGCTTAACGTCCGGGTGGATCAACAGCTCGTCTTCGACCTCATCGATAGTGTCGCCGATTGATTCGAGCGTCGGCAGGAAACGGTCAACGACGATATCAATGGTGGCGTGCAGTACCTGGTCGGGTCGGTCATAGCGCGTGCCGTTAGCAGCAAGCCGGCGCTCGATCTCTTTAACCGACAGGCTCTCGCCATCATGCACCGTGACGATATAATCCGGCCCCAGGAAGGCATCAATCTCGCGCAGCCTTACCTCGCAGGGCTCCTGTGAATAGTGCGTCGAGTTGATGATGTAGAATGAATAGCCGTCGTAGTAATCAACCTTCGCCAGTTGTTGCCGATTGCGGCAATCCTCGACAGCCAGCTCGTGAAAGCCGTACTGCGCCGCAAGCTCGTCGAGCGAATGGCTCATCGGATCGTCGAGATCGAGCCACAGCAAGCCGGGATGATTGATGAGAGTGCGTAACCCGAGGGCGGCAGGTTTGGTCATAAAACAGTTACCAGTTGTCAGTTGTCAGTTGTCAGTTGTCTTGTGGCTTATGTGAAGTGTACAACTGGCAACTGGCAACTGGTAACTGACCACTGCATTTATCGTCTGCGTTTCACCGGGCGGCTGGTGCGCCGCTTGGTGCGTGGCTCAACGGTCGCGGCAGCGCGCGTCGTCTCGCCTGCGGGCGCGGCTTCAATCGCGGCGGTTGGCGCCGGGTGGGCGGTCAGGTCAACCTTTTCCATATGGATGCCGTAATCAATCGAGATGAGATAGAGCAAGGCGCAGATGGCCAGGGTCAACAACCAGTAGCCGATGATTAGAAACTTGCCGCCAACTGCCACCATACCGGCGACGACAATGCCGACGCCGACCAAAAACAGGATGCGCGGGAGGGTCAACTGTCCGCTCTTAATTACTTTATCTTTATCTGCCATGTAAATCTCCGGGAAAGTCTGTGTGACAGATGATTATGCAGGCAAGCGGCGCGGCTTGGCAACCTGAGTTCGCGCGGATTTTGAGCGCGGCGCTGGCGCGGCAAGAATGCCGCTCAGGCGCTGAAGACAAAGACGAGGATGACCGCGAAGGCGAGCAGTCCGGCGCCAAAGGCGGCATACCTGATATACTGCCTCGGCCACAGACGCAGTCGGTCGCCGACGAATTTGATGGCCGCGCACTCGGCAGTCCAGCGCACGCCGCGGCTTGCGGCCAGGACGACGGCAAAGGCCAGCGGGTTGATCGCCGTAAAGCCGGCGGCGAGGCTGGTCAGACGAAAGAAGCCGGTGGTCATAGCAGCGACAAAAACGATTCCCAACCCCCAGCCGCTCTGTACCCATGCTACGACTTCATGCCAACGTTCGGTTGCGCCATAGAAGGCGAGCAGCCGCTGACCCCAGGACTCGAATAGTAAGCGGCTGACCACGTAGAGCAACAAACCGGCGACGAGGCTGCCGGCAGCGGCGCTCGCGGCAAAACGCAGCCACTTGCGCGGCGCGGCTGTGACCATCGCCACCATGATCAGCGCATTGGGTAGCGGCACGAAGGCACAGGCGATCAGCTCTAGCAGAAAAACAACCGCGGGAGCCGAGCGATGTTCGGCAACGCGCCGCGCATTACGGCGGATTTGCTCGGCCCATCGCTTCGGATTTACTCTGTGGATAAACTGCATGAGATGTACTTATGTTATCACTAGCAAACGACAGCAGGCCATCATTGAGTTGCTTGCGCGCTGGCATCAAAGAACACGAGACGGATCGCGCCGGTGAGCCTTAGTCAGTCTCGTTCTGTTGAGTGCGGATTGGTTAGGCAAGGATGTGCCGTTGCCCTGGCTTTGTGGTGATTCAAATAGGTGAGGGCACGTTTCAGGCTGCACGTCCGGGCGCGGCGATTGAGGGTCAGACGCCGCGCCCGGTCATCAGCCGGAGCGGCTTAATCAATCGCTGATCTTATCGCCGACGTCTTCGATGGCTTCACCGATGTTGCGGCGGGCTTTGCCGAAGCCTTCCTGCACGTTGCCCTTGGTCTGGTCTTCGAGACCGCGCTGTTCCATATCACGGTCATTGAGAGCGCGACCGACGTTCTCTTTCACATTGCCCTTGGTCTTATCCCATTTGCCTTCCATTTCATCCCGGTTCATAACGATTCCTCCCAGTTGGTTTGTGCGCGTTTATGGCGCGTCGCTCTACAAGTCAGCGCGCCACAGCCGCGCAGGATTCTTTTCTACAAGGGCCGTGCCAAAGCCGCGCGCGTCTAAGATTGGCCGTAATAACAGTTACTTGCGAGCCTTCGGCGGCGCATCGGGTCTATCCCACACAAGCCCGCAGGCTCGGATTCGCTACGACGATGAGGCGGCCTGTATTGAAAAAAGCCGATGTGCGGTGATTGCTTGCGACACGTTTAGCGAGCGACAGAGGCGCGCTTTGCACGACGCGCGTCGTCGTGTTTTAATCTTTATGGGCGCCGCCGAGTCGCTGAGATGCGCGACCGAGACGCGCAAGAATCGTGATCCTCAATTTGAGGAGGTTGCTAATTTGCCATCTGACAATCAAACCCCCGCTAACACACCCGACCCGCGCACTATCCAGTTGCTCACCGAACGCGAGAACGAAATACTCGAAGCCTGGGTTGAAAACCGCGTACAGTCGTCGGACTTCCGCGAGACGTTGATCAGCGGCGAAGAGTTGCGCAGCGATTCGCAGACTTTTCTGCGCGCCTTTATTACCGCCATCGCCAACTCGAACGTTGAAGAGATGCGCGGCAAAGAGTTCAACGCCATTCGCCGCCTGCTGCTGGAAATCTCTGAGGCGCGGGCCGCCCAGGCTTTCAGCCCATCGGAAACGGCGTTTTATGTTTTCAGCTTGAAAGAAACCTTGTTGCCTTTCCTGAACGATGAATACAAGACCGACCCGGAGCTGCTGTTGAGCGAGGTTAGCAAGATATCGAGAGCGCTAGACAAGCTCGGCTCATTCATTTTCGTTTCGACGATCAAGAACCGCGAGCGCGTCATCCGTCAGCAGCAACAGGATATGCTGGAGCTATCGACGCCAGTCGTGCAAATCTGGGATCGCATCATCTGTCTGCCGCTGATCGGCACGCTCGACAGCCGCCGCACTCAATTGATGATGGAGCGGCTGCTTGAGCGCATCGTCAAGTCGCGCGCCGAGGTTGCCATCCTCGACATCACCGGCGTGCCGACCGTTGACACGCAGGTCGCGAATTATCTGATTAAAACCGTCACCGCCGTGCGCCTGCTTGGCTCGACCTGCATCATCACCGGCGTCGGCCCGGCCATCGCGCAAACGATTGTTCACCTCGGCATAGACCTTTCCGGAATCATCACGCGCAACCAGTTGAGCGACGGCATACGGCTGGCGTTCGAGTTGACACGGCAGCGGGTCATAGCCATCAACTCGACTGCCGAGACGGAGACGGGCACCGAAAAGGGGGATAGCGATGAACGCGTTCAAAGTGCCCATTCTTAAAGTTGGCGACGTGCTGATCGTGTCCATCCAATCCGACATCGATGACCGCACCGTTATCGAGATGTAGCAGCGCGCCCTGGAACAGATCGAACGCACAGGCGCGCACGCCCTGTTGATCGATATCTCGTTGCTTGAGATGGTTGATTCGTTCACCGGGCGCATGCTGAGCGACGTCGCGGCGATGGCTTCGATCATGGACGCCGAAACGGTTGTCGTCGGCATGCAGCCTGCGGTCGCCATCACCCTGGTCGAGCTGGGGCTGGAGCTGAAAGGCGTTTCGACGGCGCTCGACGTAGACGATGGCATGCGCATACTGAAAGAGCGCATGCGCGACAAGCAGCGACGGCACCTTTACGGCGCGAAGGAAAATGCAGCCGCCGGCTGAGCGCATTATGGTCGCCACGAGCGATGACCTGGTGACACTGCGACGCGCGGTGCGCGAGCGCGCCGCCGCGCTAGGCTTCGGCCACACCGATCAAGTCAGGCTGGTGACCGCCGCAAGCGAGCTGGGCCGCAACATCGTCCATTATGCCGAGCGCGGTTTTGCCGATATCGCGACGGTCAACCACGGGAGCCGGCGCGGCTTGCGACTGCGCTTTGAAGATGAAGGGCAGGGCATCTCAGACATCGAGCTTGCCATGAAAGACGGCTATACCAGCGGGCGCGGCTTGGGCAAAGGCTTGCCGGGCGCCCGCCGTCTGGTTGACGAGTTCGAGATCACATCGGACGTAGGCCGTGGCACCGTCGTCACGATTACCAAATGGCTTTAGCGCGATGAAGCAATTCGATTCGATACCGCTGACCCACGAAGCTCAGGTCGGGCTGGCGCGTCGCCACATCAACCGCCTCGCTGTCGAAATCGGCCTAAGCGACCTTCAACTCGCCGAGATTGAATTAGTCGTCAAAGAGCTGGGCTCGAATGCGCTGAAGTTTGCGCGCGGCACCGGGCGCATCTATTTCGCCGCCGCCGACGAGCGCCTTGAGCCGCGCGGCATCGAAATCATCTACCTCGACAAAGGGCCGGGCATCGAAGACACCGCGATAGCAATCAGCGACGGCTATTCGACAACCGGCTCGCTGGGCGCGGGGCTCGGCGCCATCAAGCGCATGAGCGATGAGTTTTACATCTACTCGGCGCTCGACAGTGTCACCCGCCGGCTGCCGATGTATGGGCGGACGACGCACGGCACGGCGATTGTTTTTCGCAAGCGGGTCAATCGTGAAGACTCCGCGCCGCAAGCGGCTCAGGGACTCTGGGGGACGATGACGCGCCCTCTTGAAGGCCACACCGACAACGGCGACGCTTATGTGGTTCGCACGCTAGACAACCGCTTGCTGGTAGCGGTGATCGATGGCCTGGGGCATGGCGAAGCCGCCGGCGAATCGGCGCGCGCCGCCATCACAGCGATTGAGAGAAACCTGGAACGGTCCGTCGAAGCCATCGTCTGGGAAGCACACGAAGCCCTACGCCAGATGCGCGGCGCGGTCATGGGATTGGCGGCGATTGACCGCGCGGCGGGAACGATTGAATTTGCCGGCGTCGGCAACACCGACATTCGTGTGATCGGCGGGCGCGAGCGGCTGCGCTTCATTTCGCTCAACGGCACGCTCGGCTCGCGGCTGGATCGCGTGAAAGTTTTTAAAGAGGATTTGCCGAAGATGGCGACCTTGATCATGGCGACCGACGGCATTTCCGAGCGCTGGGAGCCGGACAACTATCCGGGCCTGTTCGGGCTGCACCCGCAACTTTTTTGCGCGACGGTAATGCGCGATTTTTCGCGCCCCAACGACGACGCGACGATCCTCTGTGGGAGGCTGCAATCGTGACGGCAGAGATTTTCGATAGCGCTTCCGGGGCGACGCGGCGCGAGCTGATCGGCACAATCTTCATCCGCCGCGAGAGCGACCTGCCGCGCGTCCGCGACCGTGTTCGATTGACGGCGCGCGAGCTGGGTTTTGATAACGTCACGCAGATCAAGCTGGCGACGGTCGCTTCCGAGCTGACGCGCAACATCTACGAATACGCGCAGACCGGCAGCATCAGCGTGGCGCTGGTCGAGCATGGCGAGCGGCGCGGCATGGAGATGGTCTGCGAAGACGACGGGCCGGGCATTGATAACGTCGAGCAGATTCTTTCGGGTAGTTTTCAATCCAAGACCGGTCTCGGCAAAGGCATCGCCGGCTCGCAGCGCTTGATGGACGAGTTCCGCGTTCACTCGGCGCCGGGCAAAGGCACGCGCATCGAAGCGGTAAAGTGGTTCGATGATTTTCAGCGAGCGATGCGCCCTGTAGACGAGATTCGCAAGCGCTTCTTTTCGGCGAGCGAAACCAGCATGGTCGAAGAGCTACAGGCGCAAAATAGCGAGCTGGTGCGGGTACTGGCCGAGCTGACGCGCAGCCGTCACGAGCTGGAGCGGGCCAACCACGACCTGCAAGAGGCAAACGAAAAGCTGCGCCATGTGGACGAGATGAAATCGCGCTTCATTTCGACTATTGCCCACGAAGTCCGCACGCCACTCAACGCGCTGACCGGGCTGCTGATGCTTTTAAGCCGTGACCAGAGCGAGCCGCTTGGGCCGCGCCAGCGCGAGACCGTCGGGCGTATCGAGAAGTCTACGCAGATGTTGATTCGCCTGGTCAACGACCTCCTCGATCTGTCTCGGCTACAAGCGCGGCGCATGCAGATCAAGCTACAAGAGTTCGACGCCGCCGAGCTAATCGATGCTATCGCCACTGGCCTCAGGCAGACCGCTAGCGACAAAGGCGTCGAGCTGCGCTGCGAAGTAGCCGGCGATCTGCCGAAAATTCTAAGCGACCCTACAAAGGTCGCGCAGGTAGTGACGAACTTCGCATCAAACGCAATCAAGTTCACGCCACCGGGCGGCACAGTGGTTATCCGCGCGGCGAGAGATGTGGAAGAGATGTGGCGCGTCGAAGTGACTGACACCGGTATCGGAATCACGGAAGAACAGATTCCGCTGATCTTCGAAGAATTCCAGCAGGTGAACATTTCAAACCCGCATCACGGCGGCGGCACCGGCCTGGGCTTACCCATCAGCAAACGACTGGTGGAACTGCTCGGCGGCAGGATCAAAGTGTTGAGCGCGCCGGGCGAAGGCTCGACCTTTACGGCCATCTGGCCCATAGATGTGCGCGGCTACGTGCCGAAGTCAGTGATCGCTGCATAGAGGGACAAGTGACAAGAAAGAAAGGCACACCATCTCTTGTCACTTATCACTCGTCACTTGTCACTTCTTATTCGTAGCGTAGGGCGACCATCGGGTCTACCTTCGTGGCGCGGCGCGCCGGGATGTAGATTGACAAAAAGGCCAGGAAGGCCAACACCAGCGGGGCGACGATAAAGGTCGTCAGGTCACGCGCCCCGACCTGAAATAACAGATCCGAAACAAACCATGCGGCGCTGTAACTCAACAACAGGGCGGCGATGAGCCCGAGCGCTACGCCGATCAGTGCCATGCTCATGCCCTGCCCGACAATCATCTTCAAGATGTCGCCGCGCTGTGCGCCGAGCGCCATGCGAATGCCGATCTCGTGGCGGCGCTGGCTGACGGTGCTGCTCATCACGCCATAGATGCCGACGGCGGCAAGTATGAGCGCTACCGCTGCAAAGACCCCGAGCAGCACGCTGTAAAGCCGCGGTTGCGACAGCGAATCGCTAACCACTTCGTCCATCGTCTTCACGTCATAAATGGGCTGGCCGGGATCAACATCGAGAATCGCTTGCCGCGCGCTCGCGGTCAGGCGAGCCGGGTCGCCGGCGGTACGCAGCACCATGTTCATGACGTTCAAGGGTTTCTGCTGATAAGGCAGGTACAGCTCCCAGCCGGAATCGGCATCAAGCGCCGCATGCTTAACATCGCTGACGACGCCAACAATCTCGCGCGAGACGTTGCCGGCGCTCGGCATGGTGATATGCTTGCCGATGGCGTCTTCGTCGGGCCAGAAGCTGCGCTTGAAAGACTCATTGATAATGGCGACCGGCGGCGACTGTTCGCTGTCGGCTTCAGTGAATGTCCTGCCGCTGCGCAAGGCGATCCCCAGCGACTTAAAGTAATTGGATTGAATGGCTCGAAAGTTTGCCGTCAGCCGCTCGTTGGCCGATTGTGGCGGGCGTCCGTCTACCGTAAATCGCAGGCGAGCAATCGAGGTCGTTGTCAGCGGCAAACTGCTGACGCCGCTCGCCGATTCGACGCCGGGCAGTGATTGCAAGCGCGTGAACGCCTGATTGAAAAAGCCGATGATCTGCTTGTCTTCAGCATAACGGGTGCGCGGCAGGTCTATCCACATGGTCAAGACGTTTGCGGAATTGAATCCGGGATCAACCTTTTGCAGCGACGCGAAGCTCTTAATCATCAAGCCGGTGACGATCAACAGCATGGTCGTCAGCACCATCTCAACGACGATCAGGGCGCGGCGCAAGCGCTGGCGGTTGCCGCCCGCCGACGAGCCGCGAGCGCCTTCCTTCAAGGTCTCGTTGAGATTCGGTTTCGACGCTTGCAGGGCCGGCACCAGGCCAAAGATCAAGCCGGTCAATAAAGAGACGGCGAGCGTGAAGCTGAGTACGCGCAGATCAATGTTTATCTCGGCAAGTCGCGGGATGTTCGGCGGGTTGAGCGACAACAAGAGCTTGAGTCCGGCGAACGCCAGCCCCAGACCGACCACACCGCCCGCCAGTCCCAGCAGAAGGCTTTCGGTTAATAGCTGGCGGACAACACGCCCACGCGATGCGCCGAGCGCCGTCCGTATGGCAATCTCTTTCTGCCGTGCGGCGGCGCGGGCCAGCAACAGATTGGCGACGTTGACGCAGGCGATCAACAGCACCGCACCGACCGCCAGCAGCAACAAGACCAGCGCCTTGCCGATCTTGCCGACGACTTCCTCTTGCATCGAGATGAGGTTGACGCCGATGTTGGCGTTTTCGCTCGGGTACTGAGTTTCGTTACGCGCCGCGATGGCGCTCAGCTCGCTTTGCGCCTGGGCCAGAGTGGCCCCCGGTTTTAGACGACCGAAGGGCAGAATGAAGCGCAGGTTGCGCATCTTCATAATCGCAGGCGGGCCGAGCGGCGGGGTGCGCAGGATGTCGCCGCCATCCATTGCCATCGGCGCCCACATCTCATCGCCGCGATTGATCGGCTGGAACTCCTTCGGCATGATGCCGACGACGGTGAAAGTGGCGTTGTCTATCTGAATGGGCTGGTCGAGTATGCTGAGATCACCGGCGAACTGGCGCTGCCATAGCGCCTCGCTGAGGATGACGACACGCGGGGCGCGCGATTGGTCTTCGCCTTCGCTGAAGACACGCCCGTAGCGCGCCTGCACGCCGAGCGTCGAAAAGTAATTGGCGGTGACAAAGGCGCCCTGCACATGCACAGGCTCGCCGCCACGGACAAGATTAAAGTCGCTCTGCGTGGTCGCCGCGAGCTGTTCGAGCGTCGTGCTCTGTTCGCGGTAGTCGAGCGTGTTCGGCACCGACACAGGGTCTTTGGTCACGTTGCTGCGGCTGTTGGTGCCCCAGATGATGACGAGCTGTTGCGGCGCAGCATAGTTGAGCGGACGCAGCAGAATGGCGTTGACGGCGCTGAAGATCGCCGTGTTAGCGCCGGTGCCGAGCGCTAGCGCCATGATGGCAATAAGGGTGAAACCAGGCTGCCTGCCCAGCCCGCGCAAGCCATAGCGGAGATCCTGCCAGAGATTTTCCATGTTTCCTGCCCAACCCTTGTTTATTAGTCTGCTTGCCGATTCGTTCAGACGTCGGTTGATCAACAGAGGCCAACAAGCAACCGGCCATTCGCAATCATGACTTGCAAAGTCGTTTTATCGCTTAGGGGGGCGATCTCTGTCAACCTGAAGTGGCGACCTTCGCAGCAGGAGAGTCGGAGGCAGTGATCAGGCTTCGGCATTGACTTCTGTGGCGGCGCGCCGGCGATTGCTCATCCAGGCGAGCAAGTTGATACCCATCACCAGGCCGCTAATCACAAAGACCAGGCGCAGGTTCATGTCCGCGAGCATCCCGGCGAGCGCGAAGCCGGCCATCTCGGCAAGCGAAATGCCGAGCATGAGAATGCTCATCACGCGACCGAGCATGCGCTTGTCTGAAGACATTTGAATGCGCGCCTGGATGATGATGCTGACTGCACCGCTGGCGACGCCAAAGGCAAGGAGCGAGATGCAGGCCGGCACCAGGGTCGAAGCCACGGCCAGCGAAGTCAGCGAACATGCCATCAACACGGTCATCAACGTCGTCACCCGGTCTTCGCGCTTGAAGGCATTCATCGAGCCGGCCAGCACCATGCCGATCAGCAGACCAGCGGCCAGCGATGAGGCCATCGCGCCGAGCGCCCGCGCGCCGGCTTCCTGGCCGAAATGGAGTCGCGCAAACGCCGGCATCCCAACATAGCTGGCGCTGGCGGCGGCGAACTCGAAGCCAATCATATAGGCGAACAAGGTACGCAGGGCGCGGTTACGCAGCGCATAGCGAAAACCTTCGCCGATGCTGCGCAGCAAGGGTTGGCGCGGCGCGGCGCTGGCGGGCATCGCTCCGAACCCGCTCGTTTCCCTGTGTGGCGCGATGCGAATCATGCCGATCATCACAAAGGCGAAGCCGAACGATGCAGCGTCGAAGGCGAAGGCGACAGTGAAGCGATCCTTGCCAATGACGAAACCGGCCAGTGCCGGGCCAATGATTCCCATCAAACGCACCGCGCTACGCAGCAGTGAATTGCCGGCAACCAGCCGCTCGCGGCTGATGATCAGCGGCGTGACCGATTGGTAGGCTGGAAAGAAAGTCGCTTCGACCAGTCCGAAGCAGCCGCCGAGCAGAAACAGATGCCAGCGCTGTGTGACGTTGAGATGCACCACCAGCGCCGTCAACGAGGTGATCAGTGCGCCGAAGCCATAGGCCGTCAACATCAACACACGCGGAGAGAAGCGGTCCGACAGCGCCCCGCCCATTAACAAGAACGTCGAGCGCGTCGCGCCTGCCACCAGCAGCACTGTGCCGAGCATCAGGCTGGAACCGGTGAGGCTATAGACTAGCCAGGGCAAAGCGATGCGATAAAACTCATCGCCGAGAATCGAGCCGCAGTGGCCGAGAAAGAGCAGGCGGAAGTTGCGCACAGCAAGTGGCTGTAGCAGCGAAAACCTGCGGATTTTTTCAAGCCGAACTGCTTTCAAGCCGTCCTGCGCCTCCTTTGGCTTGGCGCTGCGGCGAGGGATCGGGGAAGGGCTTCGATCATATCGTTGCTCGATCTCGTCTTGAAAGACGCGGCGTTGTGGATTGTTAACCCTCGGCTATTGAGAGGGTAATGGGCCTGTGCAGCTTTTTCAATAGTAACTCTAAAGCGTCTCGGGCCGTACCGCCGTGTCCTTTCGGCATTGCGCCTAACCTGTCTGTGGGAGAGCCGAGCGATGGCTGCCGGGAGGGCGGAATGAGCCTGCGCTCTAACAGGTCATGGATGTCAAGCACGGTTGTTGACGCCGGTATCTTAGCTCATGCGAGCGTGGATTACATCAGAAAAGTAGAGCGGGTCGGATTACTAATCAGTTGGATCGAACGAGGGATGGCGGAACAAGGAAACGGGGCCGCTGTGCGCGATGGTTTGCACCCGGCACAGTGGCCCGGCAGGAATTATGAAACCGGAGCGACCACCTCTTCAACGCCCAGCTCGTCAAAGATCACGCCGGCTTGTTTTCGAAGTCTGTTCCTTAACATTGCTTTCTCCTTAGGCGGCCTTCGCCCGAAGGCGTGTAATTAGGCCGCGCGGTCAAACTGGAAAGGACATCTTCCGATGGCCATCCGCGTCAACGTGTCACCTTTCCAGGCTAAAGAGGCGTCGCTTGCGCAGCGAGAACCTTGCCGTTGACCCTGCGTGCCCCAGGAATTAGTCCGCCAGCAGGAAACCGTTGCTCAGCAGAATTCCGTCTGCCAAAAGAAACCCATCTGCCAAAAGAAATCCGTCTGCCAACAAAAAACCCTCGTTCATAATCGTTCTCCTTGTTCTAGTTTTTTTGATTACTTCCGCTCGTTGCACCCTTCTCTATTGCAATGGCCGTGCCAGGAATTGGCCGCTTCGCAACCATAACTATCGACAAATAGAATCAATCACTTAGCCGAAAAGCCTGCAATGGCATTTTTGGGGCGGAGTGTGTAGCTGCTTCACACCTGCCGCGGCCAACACATTTGGCCCTGAGCTATCAACGGTTTAGCGAAAGTGTGAAGCAGCTACACACCTGTGAAGCGGCTACACACATGGCGGTCGGGTTAAGGGTTGGAAACCAACTGACAGGCAGGGAGGTCAGATTTTGAAATCGAGGCGATCCATCTTCAGGTAAAGTCCCTTGCGCGACAGGCCGAGTTCTTTGGCGGCGCGGGCGATGTTGCCTGCCGAGCGGCGCAGCGCCTCGGCGATCATCTGCCGCTCTAGCTCTTCAACCGCTTCGCCGAGCGTCACGCCTTTGGGGGCGTTGATGGTCGTTTCGCTTGCTTTGCGTGCAGGCGCGGGCATTGGCGCTGCCGGCTCGCTGCCCGCCTTGGCGATCTCCACCGACAACCCCTCTGGCCCGACTACCGATGCTGATTCGTTATAAGCAACGATGCGGCGGACTTCGTTGCAGAGCTGGCGCACGTTGCCCGGCCAGTCATAGACGACAAGCAAGTCCAGAGTTTCTTCAGCGAGCTTGATCTCTGATTTAGCCGCCTCTTTTTGATAAAGATCGAGGTAGTAATTGACCAGCGCCGGAATCTCTTCGCGGCGCTGGCGCAGGCCCGGCACCTGTATGCGGATGACATTCAGGCGGTGGAAGAGGTCTTCGCGGAAGCGGCCTTCGGCGACGGCGCGCTCAAGGTTCGAGTTGGTGGCGGCAACAACCCGCACATCAACTTTCTGCGGCGCGCTATCGCCGATGGGGTGGATTTCGCCTTCCTGTAGGAAGCGCAGCAGCTTGGGCTGGAGTTCGAGCGGCAGGTCGCCGATCTCGTCCAGAAAGAGCGTGCCACGCTCGGCGGCGCGGATGACGCCTTCGTTGGCGGCGACCGCACCGGTAAACGCGCCCTTGCGGTAGCCGAACAACTGGCTCTCGATCATCTCTTTGGGGGCGGCAGAGCAGTTGAATGGCAAAAAGCGATTGGCTCGGCGCGCCGAGCCGGCATGCACGGCGCGGGCGATCAGTTCCTTGCCGGTGCCCGACTCGCCGGTGATCAGCACCGTGACATCCGATGAGCGAATCTTGTGAATCTGTTCAAGCACCTGGCTCATGGCGCGGCTGTTACAGACAAAGCCGGGCAGTTCAACCTGCGCCAGCAAGCGCGACGGATTGAAGACCTGCGGGCGCCGGTTCTTGCTGCGCAGGGCGATGGCTTCAAGCCCCTGTTCAGCCAATTGCAGCAGCGGCGCCAGCGTGATGGTGTTGTTGGTGAAGCGTTCGGCGGTCGGCCAAACGATGCGCAACAGGTATTTTGTCTGTTGGTTGCTGCCGAGGCGATAAACGAAGTGGCCCACGTAATCTTCGATCCTGAGCTGAGCCATCAACTCAAGTTCTTCGGCCAGCTCAGTGTCGTTTAGCCCGACCGCTGCCGCCGGCTTCAAGGTCAAGCGATTCTTCAAGCTGAAGTCGTCGGCGACGATTTCGGCAATCACCGCGGCGCGGCTGCGCGACTGCTCGCGGACGATGGCGACGATTTCATGCAGCAACAATTCGCGCGTATGGCTGGCCTGCACCAGCCGGTGGGCGACGAAGCCGTCAAGCCCTGATGCCAGATCAAGTGTGGTACTACGGGTGCTGTCCTTCCATTCAAAACGCAGGCCGGCGACCGGAAAACTGAGTGCCGCCATTTCGTGCCCGACTTCAAGATTGTCTAATGGCTCGGCGTCTTGTTCGAGCGTTTGCAGGTAAGCGCTGGTCACGGCTTCGTCCGCGGCAGCGCCAAGGCGCACAAATGTCGCCTGCGCCTCCTGCGCTTCGCTGATTGCTGCTTCCAGCCGCTCCTGCTGTTCGTACAATCGCGCCAGAACGACGCGGTTGACGGCTACCTCGTAAACGCTGCCACGCAGCTCATAGACCGAGGTGCTCTGGCCGAGCGACTGAATGGCGGCAGCGATGTGGCCGCAGGCCGCCTGCACCTTGGCCGTCTGTCGCATCATCAGCCCCCAGGCCATCAGCGAAGGCGAATCGCTTAGAAACTCGCGCACGCGGTCAACCTGAAGGGCAGCTTGCTCGCTGTCGCCGAGCGCCAGCAGGGCGTCTGCCAACATCAAGTGAACGTCGGCAAAGAAGCGCGTCGAGTTGCTGCGCTGACAGACTTCGACGCCGAGGTCGAGAACTTCTTTAGCTTCCTGGAACCGGCCTCTGATCATCAGGCTGCGGCCCATCGTCATGCGCGTGTTGATCTCGACCCAGAGCGTGTTTTTCGAGGTTTGAATCACCTCCATCGAGCGGCGGGTCAGCTCGTCGGCTTCGTCCAGCTTGCCTTGCAGAAGATGCAAATAGGCAAGCGTGTCGAGGACGCCGGCATATTGCGCCACCTGTTTAGCGATCGCAAAGGTCGCCAGCGCTTCTTCAAGCAGCGTCTCGGCTTCGGCCCAGCGCCCGACATGGATAAGCTTATCGGCATAGTTGTTCTGGTTGATGGCCAAGCTGATCTGGTTGCCGGAGGCGCGGAAATGCTCGATGGCTTTCTCGAAATACTGCAAGGCTTTCGGCGTTGCGCCGAGGTTGTCATGGGTGACAGCAAGGTACATATGGGCACGGCCCAACAGGTCTTGCTCTTCGTTCGGGCCGATGATCGTTAACGCCTGCTTGAGCAGGTGCAGCGCGTTGCGGAAGTCGCCCTCGTACGCATGCATGTAACCGATGTTGATATAGGATTCGGCGAGTCGCCGCCAGTCGCCTGTGCGCCGGAAATGTTCGAGCGCCGAGGTGTAATGGTCGCGCGCGATGCGAATCTCGGAGATGTTGCGATAGGCGCGCCCCAGCCCAAAGTAACATGCGCCTAGGCCTGCGGGGTCTTCGAGATGGCGGGCGATCTGAATGGCCTGATTGAACAGCGCGATGGCGCGCGGCAGATCATTGGTGAACGAGTAGCCCCAGCCCAGCCGGATCAGCACCTCCATGCGCGTGCGCTCGGGCAGGCGCTCGATCTCTTGCGGGCGTTCGTACTTGGCGACGGCGTCGAGCTGTTCGGTATACAATCCGCGCTTTTCGAGCGAGTCGGCGAGCGCGCAACGCGCGCGCGCTTCGTCTTCGCCCGACCAGCCGCCACGTTTCAGAGCGGCGCGGAAGTAATTGGTCGCCTCCTCGAAATGGCTCTCTTCGAGTGAAGCTTTGCCGGCGGCAAACGCTTCCTCAAAGCTCTGAGCGCGGAGGATGTCTCTGGTCGCCATGTCTACCTACACCTTAGGACTTAGCTGGCGCAGCCGAGGCGCCGTTCGCATATTGGGGCTTTGGTATGAGAAGCTACAAATAAAAGATAATTGCGTTCCCTGATTCCCGATTGCTCGTGTGAATTCTATGGTCTGACCCCGTCGAAGTCAAGCGTACGAATCAAAGGCAATCACCCGGCTTCTGTAACGCCACGATACAACCACGCGCCGGCAAAGTTTGCCCACTGCTAACCAAAATGCCGAAAAACTGAGCTTTTCCTGCACTTTGTTATCTCTGGTGGACTCTGGCATCCCTGTTGCACTTTGCTGGCATGGGCGAACACACAACAAGGGGGCGGGTTATGGCAATGGCGCGTTTCAGCATAATGTACTTCGGGCACTTCATTCTCTTTTCAGTCTTCTTACTGTTTTACGTGATTCTGCTCGTCGGACTGATCACGCGCCTGGTCAAACGTTCTGTGGCCGAGGCGCGTGGAAGCCAGTAAAGCGCGCGGCGCCGGCACAAGGAGGGTGAATCATGGAGATCAAGTTTACAGAGATTCAATCGAAAGACCAGCTGTTGATCGAAACGGCGAACAGCGAATACCACTTTCAAGTCACCGACGCCGAACATCGGCGTGGGCGACTGACGGGCGGCACGCTCGGCGATAGCGAGCGCGAGGCGGTGCTGGCCGGCGCCATCAATGGCACGGGCGGACTTGGCCAGCTCGTAGAGGGATTGCAACCGGGTGGCCGCGCCGTCTTCTATCTGACGGCGACTCGCGGCATCGAGCGGTTGATTACTTCGGTGATTACCGATGTGGCGCGTCACGGCGCGCAGAGTGATGAAAGGCGGGCGGCATGAGACCCGTAAGGCGAGGAGGGAACGATCTTGCAATGGCTCGGGTGGCTGGCGGCTTTGATTCTGCTAACGACAATGTTCGCGCAAGTGCGAACGAATTGGAAAGACCACCGGCTGAAGGGCGTGAACCCGTGGTTGTATTACGGGCAGGCTCTCGCATCTTTGTGTTTCGCAGTCTACAGTCTGACGATCAACTCGTGGGTTTTCGTCGTCACTAACACGATTGGCCTCGCGGCTGCTATCATAGGCATCTATCTCGTGCGCCGTTATCGAAAGCCCGATAGAGCCTATGCCTCCGACCATCTCGATCATCATCCCCGTACTTAACGAAGAAGCGCTGCTCGCCGGCACACTCGATGGCTTGCGCCGATTCGAAGGCGAGCCCGAAGTAATTGTCGTTGACGGTGGCAGTCATGACCTCACCTGCGACATCGCTCGCACCGCACTGCAACAATTTTCACAAGGCCAGTTAATTGAAAGCGCCCGTGGGCGCGGCCCGCAGATGAACGCCGGGGCGCACGCCGCGCAAGGCAACGTCCTGTTATTCCTGCACGCCGACACGCAGCTTCCCGCCGATGCCATTACCCGAATCAAAAAAGTAATCAGCAATCCAGAAATCGTCGGCGGCAACTTCGCAATCGCCTTCGAAGGTCGCGACCTCTGGAGCCGCGTCTTCACGCGTCTCTACAACTGGCGGCGGCGGTTCGGCATTTATTATGGCGACTCGGCGATCTTCGCGCGGCGCGAGGTGTTTGAGCGGCTCGGCGGCTTCCTTGATGCGCCGGTCATGGAAGACTATGACTTCTGCCGCAAGCTCGAACGCGCCGTCAAGACGTCGGTGATCGAGAGCCCTGCAATCACGTCGTCGCGGCGATGGGGCCGCTGGGGCACCGCTTATGTGCTGACGGTCTGGGTTCTGCTGCAATGGCTCTACCTGATCGGCGCGCGCCCCGAAGGTATGGGCTGGATTTACTACCCGAAATCCTTTAAGCTGCGCCGCAAACGCGCTGTGGCGCGATAAGCATTTTGATAGAAGGGAAGCCACGCTTGTGAAGAGGCCGGAAGCCATTCAGGTCGCGCATCTGTTCCCGGAAACGCTCGACGCGTTGCTCGATCTGCTCACCAGTTTATCGCCCGCTGACTGGCAGAATCCGACGGTGTGCGCCGGCTGGACGGTGAAAGACATCGCTGCGCATCTGCTGGGCGGCGAGATGAGCATCCTCTCGCGCAAACGCGACAGCCATGCGTATTCCGGTAGTCCTTTCATCGCCTGGGATGATCTGGTGTCGCTGATCAATGACCTCAACGACACGTGGGTAAAAACGATGCGCCGGCTGAGCCCTCCGCTTTTGTGTGATCTACTACGTTTTGCCGGCGAGCAAACGAATCAATATTTTGCCGCGCTCGACCCGGACGCGCTTGGCGACCCGGTTGACTGGGCCGGGCCTGAGCCCGCGCCGGTGTGGCTCGATCTGGCGCGCGAATACACCGAGCGCTGGCATCATCAACAGCAGATTCGCGACGCGACCGGGCGGCCCGGTCTGAAAGAACCGCGTTATTTGGCCCCTGTGCTGGACGCCTTTGTGCGCGCCTTGCCCCGCGCCTATCGCGATGTGCAGGCCGACGAGGGCACGATGGTGACGTTAGAGATTACCGGCGCGGCGGGCAATCGCTGGCACCTGTTGAGAGAAAGCGGCGCGTGGCAACTCTATCTCGATACCGACGCGAAGCCCGCTGCCAGCATCTCACTTGATGAAGACCTCGCGTGGCGACGGTTCACGAAAGGCGTCAAGCCTGAATCGGCGCGCGCCGGCGCGGTCATCACCGGCGATGAGCGAATGGCGCTGCCGGCCCTCGGCATGATCTCGATCATCGGATGAGGCGTAAGGTTAAAAGATGCAAAAACTCACTCTCTTTTTGATTATCACTCTGAGCATCACAGCGACTGCGGCGGCGCAAACCTCTACGAACGCCAGCGCCAAAACCATTGTCAGCGACACGGCAGCTAAAGGCATGCTGTTAGGCGCGCACCGCCTCTCGCTGCAATGGATTAGCTGGGATTACTTTGGCAAGGTGATTGTGACCGAGAAGAACGGCGCGCTGTTTATCAAAGGCGAACAGCGCGGGCGCGGCAATGATGATTATGTGACGATGGAAGGTCGCATCACACGCCTCGCCGCTAAGGAGTTCACGTTCGAAGGCGACATCATCACGCGCGTCAGCCACATCAATAAAGGCGAGCCATGCAAGCGTAGCGGCGAGATGATCTTTCGCATCACCGGCAATCGGCGCTACTGGCGGCTTCAGCAGATGAATAATCCGTGTGATGAGGCGGCGGATTACGTGGATATCTACTTTCGTTAGCCCCACGTTATCTTCAAGACGACATCGGTGTGGCCTTTATCGCTTCGTGTAATATGCTTCGCCGGCGCAGGCGCGGCAGAGCGTGCGGCCTTCGCTGATGATCTCGCGGCGGTCGTTGATGCCTTCGCCGCAGCGGTCGCAACGGACGCGTGATACAGGGTGGCCAGGCTGGTCTTCTCTGGCGACGTTGACCTGGACGCGCTCGACTTTGAAAAGGTCTTCGTCGGGAAGCAGCTTGTAGGCGCGCAACTGGCGGTCGTACTTGCTGGCGATTTCAGGGAAGCAGCGGTCGGCGGCGTCGCGCGCTTCGTCAAGCGCCACCACGCGCACGGCTTCATTGGTCTGCGTGTTCAGAAATGTCGCCGCGAGCTTGCCGTAATCGTAAAACTTCAATGTCCGCTTGCCGAGCCGACAGCCGGTGACCGTGTTGATGGCATCGGCGGCGCAGCGATCAATCTCGACAAAGACGAGAAGGGCTTTGCGGTCTTTGCCGCGCGGCTCGGTGATGCCAGCGGCACGACAGCCGAGCAGCGCCATGCGTACGCCCAGCACTTGCCCTGCACACATATGACCGTGCGAATGTTCGGCGCGTTCGAGCAGCTCGTCGAGCGTTTCCATTGTCTAGCCTCTCAGAAAAAGCAACCACAGATGAACACAGATGAACACGGATAAGAGACGGGAATTTCTATCTGTATTCATCTGTGTTCATCTGTGGTTCCATTATAACAATCGCGCTTTCAACCGCCGCAGCGCTTCGATGGCTTCATCGGCAGTCAGCGATTCAGTATCGAGGTTGCGCACCTCATCAATGACCGCGTCGTTGGCGGCCTCGAACAGCGACGCCTGTGGCGCGCGCTTGCGTGACGGCAGGTGGCGCGCGAACTTTGGCTTGCCCATCACGTCCAGCTCATTGGCTTCGAGATTAGAGAGTATCTCTCTGGCGCGATCCGTAACCACTCGCGGCAATCCGGCGAGCTTGCCGACCTCGATACCATAAGATTTCGAGGCGCTGCCTTCGACCACCCGCCGCAGGAAGACAATCGTCCCCTCGGACTCTTTGACCGCCATCTGATAATTGCGCACGCCCGGCAGCAGCTTCGCCAGCTCGGTCATCTCATGATAGTGCGTCGCAAATAAAGTCTTAGCGGTGTGCTGCGGGTTGTCGTGCAGGTACTCGGCGATGGCCCACGCCAGCGACAAGCCGTCAAAGGTCGAGGTGCCGCGTCCCACTTCATCAAGCAGCACCAGACTGCGCGGCGTTGCGGTGTTCAAGATGTTCGCCGTTTCGGTCATCTCTACCATGAACGTCGAGCGCCCGCGCGCCAGACTGTCAGAGGCGCCGACGCGTGTGAAGATGCGGTCGAGCAGAGCGACGCGCGCTTCTTCGGCAGGCACGAATGAGCCGATCTGCGCCATCAGTGCGATCAAGGCCGTCTGCCGCAGAAAGACCGATTTGCCGCCCATGTTCGGCCCGGTGATAATCAACAACCGGTCGGTCGAGTTGTTCAGATAGACATCATTAGGAATGAAGCGCTCGCCGGTCGATTCAATCACCGGATGGCGCCCGCCGCGAATGTAAAGCTCATCACTTTCCGTAAGCTGTGGGCGGCAGTAGTTGCGCCGCGCCGCGACTTCGCCGAGCGCGCACAAGACATCGAGCATCGCTACCCCCTGCGCAACGCCCTGCACTCGCCTGGTTTCAATCGCGACCGCCTGGCGAATGGCGCCGAACAGCTCCTGCTCGATTTCAGCAATGCGCTCTTCGGCGCCGAGGATTTTTGCTTCATACTCTTTCAGCTCCGGCGTCGTGAAGCGCTCGGCGTTGGCAATGGTCTGACGGCGCTCGTAATCCACCGGCACATTCTTGAGATTCGCTTTGCTGATTTCGATGAAGTAGCCGAAGACATTGTTGAAGCGGACTTTCAACGAAGCGATGCCGGTGCGCGCGCGTTCGCGCGATTCGATGCGCGCGATGATGCTCTTGCTCGACGTGGCAACTTCGCGCAGCTCGTCGAGTTGCGGATTATACCCGGCGCGAATCGTACCGCCATCGTTGATATTGACCGGTGGCTCGTCGCTGATGCTGGCGCCGATCAGGTCGCGCAGGTCTGCCAGCTCGTCGAGGTTTTCAGAAAGGATCTCTAACAACGATGCCGTCGCGTCGCCGAGCAGCTCTTTAATGCCGGGTATGGCGTCGGCTGAGTTTTTGAGCGCTACCAGATCGCGCGGCGTGGCGCGGCCCAACGAGATGCGCGCCATCAGGCGTTCAAGGTCAGCGACCTGTTTCAGCTCTTGTCGCAAGCGGTCACGCAGGATCACTGCACTCTTCATCTCTTCGACCGCATCGAGCCGCGCCGTCAACTCGCCGAGCTTCATCGAAGGCCGCAACAGCCATTGCTTCAACAGACGCGAGCCCATGCCGGTGACCGATTCGTCGAGAACGCCGAGCAGTGTCCGCTGACGCGAGCCGTCGAGGGCTTCGACCAGTTCGAGGTTGCGAACCGTCGGCGCGTCGAGCATCAGGAATTCGGCGGGCTCGAAGTAAGAAAGGCCGGTGATGTGCGCGGCGTCGTCTTTCTGAGTCTCGCGGACGTAATGTAGCACCGCGCCGGCGGCGGTGACGGCGAGGTCGCGTCCGGCGAGCCCGAAGCCGTCGAGCGAGCTCACCTCAAAATGATTGCGAATCAACTCGGCGGCACGGTCATGCGCGAAGTCCCATTCATCGAGGGCATTCAGGGAAGGCTGCTCGCCGGCAACCACGAACCGCGCCGCGCCGGCCTCTTTTTCATCGCTGATGACATGACTTGCGGCTTCGCGCCGGGCTTCGTTCTTGAACAGCGGCTCAAGCGATTTCGGGAAGAGAATCTCGCGCGGCGCGAAACTGTCGAGCTGTTCGAGAATGCGATTCCACGCGCCTTCGCCAGTGAATTGCGTGACTACGAACTCGCCGGTTGAAAGGTCGAGGAAGGCGGCGCTCATGCCTGTGCCGGTGCCGAAGACGGCGGCGAGATAGGTGTTGTCGCGAGCATCGAGCAGTTGCGCGTCAATGGCTGTGCCGGGAGTTATGATGCGCACGACTTCGCGCTTAACCAGCTTGGTTGCCTTCTTCGGGTCTTCGGTCTGTTCGCAGATGGCGACGCGGTAACCTTTACGCACCAGCTTGGCGATGTAGCCGCTGGCGGCGTGATAGGGCACGCCGCACATCGGTATGGGGTTGCCGCGCTCGCGGTTGCGCGCCGTCAGGGTGATCTCTAATTCCTTCGAGCCGATCACCGCGTCGTCATAAAACAGCTCATAAAAATCGCCCAGGCGGAAGAAGAGCAGGGTGCCGGGGTTGGCCCGCTTGATCTCCTGGTATTGCTTGAGCATCGGTGATGCGTGTTCCATAGACTATCGCTCCATCATTTGTCGGTGTGATTGCGAAACGATGGGGAAGCGAATTGCTGATTCACAGGCAATGAATCGCCGGACGAATAAGCATCATCCGAAAAACGTTTTCGCCGTTTTATAAATATCTTCATCGAGGGGCCGATACTTGTCGGCGATCTCTTCGAGCGGCACACTGACCATGTGTGTGCCGTGCACGGCGGCCATTGATCCGAATTCCTCGCGCTGAACCATCTCGACGGCATAAACTCCGAGCCGTGTGGCCAGCACGCGATCATAGGCGGACGGTGCGCCGCCGCGCTGAATGTAACCCAGGACACTGACCCGCGCTTCGAGCCGTGTGCGCTCTTCGATCTGCGCGGCAACCAGGTGGCCGATGCCGCCGAGACGCCTCTCGTGAAAGACGCGGGTGCGCTCGTCGGCGGTCAGGAAATCTTCCTCCGGGTGCGGCTTGGCATCTTCGGCGACGACGACAATTGAAAATGGGCGGCCCATCTGTTTGCGCTTGGTGAGCATGTCGCAGATTTCCGACATGCGAAACGGAATCTCCGGGACGAGGATCAAATCGGCAGCGCCGGCCAGCCCCGCGTAAGCCGCGATCCAGCCCGAATGCCGGCCCATCACTTCGACGACCATGACGCGGTGCAGCGCCTCGGCGGTGGTATGCAACCGGTCAATGGCTTCCGTGGCAATCGAGACTGCGGTATCAAAGCCGAAGGTGTAATCGGTGCCGGAAATATCGTTGTCAATCGTCTTTGGGACGCCGACAATTGGGTAGCCGTGGTCGCGCCACATCCGCATGGCGCAAGAGAGCGTGCCGTTGCCGCCGACGACAATCAGCCGGCCCAGCCCAAATCGTAGCCAGTTGTCATGAATCTTCTTTAACCCGTCGCTGCTGGTCAGTGGGTTGACCCGCGAAGTGCCGAGGATCGTGCCGCCGCGATACTGAATGCCGGCGACCGAGTGCTTGGTAAGCGGCGCTACATTGCCGTCCATCAAGCCCTGCCAGCCGGAATAGACGCCGAGCACAGGAATGTGATCAACCTGAGCGCGCCGCACGACGGCGCGAATCACGGCGTTAAGGCCGGGACAATCGCCGCCGCCAGTCAAGATGCCAAGATAATTGTCCATCGCTGTCAGCTTTCTGCATTCGGCCCGCGCCGGTCATCGAGCCGGCGTTCACTCAGCCATTCAGGTTGTGCGCGCCATGTCCAGCTTATATAATCGGCGTCTAGGTGGTCAAACAAGCTTTCGAGCGATAGTCATTCGTTGGCTGATGCGGCAACGAGTTGACGAGCGCCGAATCATGAGATGTTGCCGAGTTGAACGATCCCATCACCCATCACAGCCAGTCAAATATCCTCGCGCTCGACACCTCTGCGCGCCATACGAGCATTGCCCTGGCGCGCGGCGAACGGATCGTTGAATCGCTGGCGGTTGACGGCGACGAGCGGCGCTCTGAGCGGTTGTGGCTCGACATCGGCGGTTTGCTCGAAGGCGCAGGGCTCGGCGTTGAAGCCATAGATCTTTTCGGCGTGTGTGTTGGACCGGGCGGCTTTACGGGCTTGCGTGTCGGCCTTGCGGCGGTCAAGGGGCTTGCGGCGGCCACCGACAAGCCCGTGGCGGGCGTGACTTCGCTCGAAGCAGCAGCGATGACCTCGCACGGCGCGGCGATGGTCTGTGCGATGGTCGGCGCCTACAAGGGCGAAGTGTATTGGCAACTCTTTACCTTTGACGAAGGCGGCTTGCCGGTTGCTCGGTCAGAGCCCGGTGTGTCAACATCAACCGAAGCCATCGCGCAGGTCGCGGACTTGTCGGATGTGGTCTTCGTCGGTGAGGCGGCAGAGGCCGGCGTTGAAGTCATCCGCAACATCGCCGGCGCGCGGTTTGTTGAGGGGGCGAATGAGCAGCGCGGCGGCTGGCGCGTCCTTCAGACGAATCAGAATGTTGCGGAAGCGGTAGCGCGGGTGGCTTATTTGAAGTGGCAAAAAGGAACGTTCGAGACGGCGGCGACAGTTGAAGCGCTATACGTGCGACCGGCTGAGGCTGAAGTGAAACGGTCGCTCGGATTGCTTGGCTCGAAGATCGCCCGCAGTCGCCGGGCTGATTAATCGGGTTGCATAGCGGCTTCGATGCACAAAGGGGGATGAGGCATTGTCGGTCAGCGAAAGGCAAAGCGATGAGACGGTGGCGCGGGGGCTGGCCTTTATCATCGAATGGATGCAGGTAACGGATCTCGACGAAGTCGTTGCCCTTGAAGAGAAGACCGGGCTGAACCGTTGGGGCTATGATGCCTACAAGCGCGAGATTCAGAAAAACCCGAATTCGATCATGCTGGTGGCACGCAACCTGGGTCTCGGCCCCGGGGTTGTCGGTTTCTTCGCCGGCTGGACGGTCGAAGACGAGATGCACGTCAATAATATTGCGACGCACCCGGATTTCCGGCAACGCCGCATCGGCGCACAACTGATGCAGACGGCGATTGAGGAGGGACAGCGGCGCGGCATCGTCTTCGTGTTGCTCGAGGTGCGCGCTTCAAACGAAGCCGCACAGGCGCTCTACCGCAAGCTCGGATTTAACTTTCTGGCGCGGCGCCGCGATTACTATCGCTTTCCGACCGAAGACGCCTTTGTGATGAAGAAAGAATTGCAAGTATCGGCGTCATAACCCGGCAGGCTGTGGTTGACAGAAACGCGGCGGGCTGGCTAATATAACAATTCCTGAGCGGGAGTAACTCAGCGGTAGAGTGCGACCTTGCCAAGGTCGAAGTCGCGGGTTCAAATCCCGTCTCCCGCTCCAGAAGTTTTAAGGCGAAGGCGCGATCTCGAAGCCGAAAAAGTTGAGAGATGCCTTCGCCTTATCGTTTGAATCCCTCAGGCGGCGTAGCCAAGTGGTAAGGCAGAGGTCTGCAAAACCTTTATCCATCGGTTCGATTCCGATCGCCGCCTCTTTTCTGCCTTTTAATTCTCAACTTCGTCGTGTCATCGTCACTTGTCTTTCAAAGTAGCCGCGTGTGGCTTCTCGCATACTAAGCCAATAACGGAATGAAGCGAGTCGCCAAAGGCACCTTAATTCTTCTTCCGCCACACTGCGTAATCCGGGCCATCGAGCGCCACTTCCCAGCCGTCGCCGGGCGACCAGGAGGCCGGGCCGATTTTCATGGCAATCTTGCCATCAATGATGGCCGCGTACTTGCCGTCCGTGTTCGGCTCAATGAACACGCCGCTGCGGCTCGTGATCCCTGCCTGCTTGCGCAGGCTGATTAACTTGATGAGCTTCGCCTTCTGCTCCTCCCCTTGATCAAAGAAGTGCCGCCAGAAGACACAAGGAATGCCGGGGTGTGTGAGGATGTAGACGTACCCTTGCATGATCTTGTCGCCCGGAAAGCGCTTGCTTCCGCCATCTCGCACGGGTTCCGTGTCATGGTTTTCGATGAACGTGACGCTCATCTCTGGCCACAGCCCGATTAAGCCGGGCGGCTTGCCGGCGCTTGTCTTTAGCCGACTGTAGTCCTGGTTCAGCGTCGCCGCCACGAGCGTCGCGCGGGTGGGAAAGTCGAACGCCATGGACTTGCCGCCGGTCTCGTCTACCCAGTTCACAACGGCCTGGGCGCCGTCGTCCCAGAATTCGCCGACCGACAGCACAGGCTTCGAGGCGTCGTTGTAGTCGCCGATGTGCGAGCCGTTGTAGCCACGGACCTGGTCGTAACGCCACCCCGCAAAGCCGATCTCGCTCTTCAACTTCTGAAGGAACGCTTTGACCTTCTTCTGCACCAGCGGGTTCGTGTGGTCCAAGTCGCGTCCGGCGTTGTTGCCTTCGCAGGCGCTGCCGTCACGGTGCTGCTCTTCGGGATGGCCTTTGCCGCAGTTGCAGTCGTCGCCAGCGACGACGGCTGTTTTGTTCTGCTCGGCGCTGCCGAACGCCGGGTTGGTAAAATCTGCCCCGCCTGACGCCGTCCCGCAGCGGTGATTGACGACGATGTCGCAAAGCGCCATCGCCGGCTTCAGCGCGGCGACGGCCTGTTTCAACTCGTCCCGGCTGCCATAGCCATTTTCAAGCGTAAACCATTCGGTCGGCAGGTAGCTGTTATCGCCCGCGGCGCTGCGCGATGGCGGCGGGAACCATACGATATCGAACCCCGCGTTCTTAATCACGGTGGCGTTCTCGGCAATGATTCTGTACCAGTGCTTGTTGCCGTTGTTGGCCGGGTTGTAAGCAGTCCAGTGGAAGCCCTGAAGCATGACTTCCTTGCCTGTGCCATTGTAACGCGGCGGGGCATCCGCCCGGCTGGCCGCCGACAAGAGAGCGGCGACCAGCAAGCAGAGTAAAACGCCCCGCAGGCGGTGAGTGGCGACGCGTCGAAAAAAGATTGACTGCATAACTTCTCCTTAATGACAGCGCAATAAGCCGAGCCTACTTCGCTGCTACAGGATCATTGCCCCACCAGTACTGCTTTTCGAGCTTCTTTTGACTCGGCCATAGTTGATCGAGCGTGTCGCCCTCGAATAGCTCGCCGTTCTTCATCACGTAGCGGATCGAATCCGTGTTATGGATGTCCACGAGCGGGTTCTTGTCGAGGACGATCAGATCGGCCAGCTTACCCACCTCCAGCGAGCCGAGGTCTTGCTGGAGTCCGAGGGCCTCGGCGCCGAAGATCGTCGCCGACCGCAGCGCTTCAAACGGCGTCAGCCCGCCCGATTGCAGGTTCCAAATCTCCCAGTGGCAGCCGAGCCCTTGCATCTGTCCGTGCCCACCGAGGCAGACCCGCCCGCCGGCATGCACCACCCTGGCGGCGCTTTCGGCGATGGCTTTGTGGCCATACTCTTCGGGCATAAACCACTGGCGGCGGCGCCTGACCATGGTGTCGAGCAATTCGTGTGGGATATACCGTCGCAGCTTCGCGTTGCCATGTACGTCGGTCGTCTCGAAGTAGTAATTCTCGCTCCACGGCGCGCCGTAGGCGACGAGTATGGTTGGCGTGTAGAAGGTCTTCGTCCTGGCGACGAACTGCGCGACGTCGTTATACAGCGGGTGGATTGGCAGCGCGTGTTCATTGCCCGAAAGCCCGTCGGCCATCAGCGACAGGTCAAGCTTCATGTCCAGGCCGCCTTCTGAGGTGGGCGTGATGCCCAACTCCTTGCAAGCCATCGCCACCCACTGCCGCACGATCCGGTCGCCGGTCATGTAATTCTTCAGCGTGTCTGTGCGGTAAGCCTCCTTATACCGCTTGATGAAATGGCGCACCGCTTCCCGGCTATCAAGGCCGGAGTTGGCGAAGACGCCCGGCCCTGTGGAGTAGACGCGCGGGCCGATGATTTCGCCCGTGTCTACGAGATCGGTGTAGGCGAACACGTCGTTGGTCGAGCTTTGCGGGTCGCGCGTCGTGGTCACGCCATAAGCCAGATTCGCCAGGTACTGCCACACCTGTGTCTGGTGAACGCCGCGCGGCGGCCACATGTGCGCGTGAACGTCGACGAAGCCGGGGATGATGGTTTTGCCGGTCACGTCAATCACCTTCGCGCCCGCCGGCACTTGCAGCGTGCCTTTAGGACCGACCGCCGCGATGCGGTTGTCGGTGATGACGACGTCGCCGCGCTCGATGATCTCGTCACCCTTCATCGTGATGATTCGCGCGCCGGTCAGCAGGACCGTCCCTTTGGGCCGGGCGCGTTGCGACTCGACGACGATATCTGTCACTTCGGGCGCTTCGGCGGACAGGCTCTGGCGGTAAAGCTTCGTGCCCCATGCCCAGACGACCGATTTCCCGTCCGCGGACCATGAAAGGTAATCACCACCTTCTGCGGACATCTTCTTTACAGGGACAGACGACGGGCCGCTCGCCGTGATGCTCAGGTTGACCGTTTCTTTGCCGGCCCTTGGGATCATCACGAGGTAGTGCCGGTTTTGCAGGTTCACGAAGGCTTGCTGCCCATCCGGAGAGAGGCGGATCGCGTCGGCGTTAGGCGGGAACGGGCCGGGGGCGCTGCCGGTGATCTTCACACGGGTGCGGCGGTCATAGCCATCCAAGCGCACAGAAGCCAGGCCGCTATTGGTCGTCAGGTAGACCCGCGTCGGGTCGTTGGTGAAATGCGGATAGCGACCGCCCTGCGCCGAGCCAATCAATGTCGAATCGCCACCCGCCGCCGGAATCCACCTTAGATCGAGTACAGCAGACCCGCCGATGCCTGTGATCTCGCCGCCTGCTTTGTGCAGGTCGCTCTCGTACGGGACGTCCGGCTCTTGCTCTCGCAGGTCGGCGTAGAGCTGATCGTTGGTCGCGCCCGACAGGTAGACGATCTTCGAGCCGTCGGGCGAATAGATGGGATAAGAGTAGAAAGCCGCGCGGCGCGACAACCGTTCTGGCGGCGCGCTGCCGTCGGCGGCGACGCGATAGACCTGCCCGCCGTCAGCGGCCCACGTCACATAAACGATGTGCCGGCCATCGGGCGACCAGGACGGCATGAATTCGCCTGCCGAAGCGTTCGTCAGCCGCGTCGGCGTGCCCGATGGCAGGTCCATAACCCAGAGCTTATTGAGCGAGCTGAAGACGACGCGGCGGCCATCGGGTGACAGCGCCGGCCAGCGGATCAAGCGGGCGCGCACTACCGGGCCATCCTCGACGCGGTAGGTCGAGTAGATGCGCGGGGCGACTTCGGCCTCGACCTTCGCGGTGAAGGGAATCACCGCCGCCTGGCCGGTCGCGAAATCGACGCGGCGAATCTTGCCACCCATGGGCACGATGAGTGATTTGCCATCGGGCATGAAGGCGTAGCCGGGCATCGTGTCGCGCGTCGCGCGCGCTTCCTGGTCGTCGCGCGTGACTTGATCGGTGAGCCAGCGCTCTTCGCCTGTCTCCAGGTCGCGTACACGCAGCGCCGTGCCCGTCTCGTAGCGCGTCGCGTAGACGAGATTCTTGCCATCGGGCGATAACAGCGGGCGCATCGCGCTCCCCTGCGCGCTGGTGATGGTAGAGGTTTCGCTGGTGTCGCGATCAAACCGCGTGATCTGCCAGATCGGGAAGGCGGTGTTGTAAGTGAACGCCCCTGTGCGCGCCGCATAATAGAAGTAGCGGCCATCGGGCGAAGCCACGGCGCCCATGCGGTTGAGGCGCGGGCGGGCTGGTTCGTCCGCGCCGGGCTGCGGCAGCGGCGGGTCGGGTGGACCGACTTGCATGCCTGAGCCGCCTTCCCGGTTGTACATCCAGACCGCGTAGGTCCCGATCGCATCGCTGGACCTGGAGACGATGATGTACTGGCCGTCGGCGGTCCACGACGGCGAGACGAACGATTGGTTGCGGCCTTTGGTTATTGCCTTCGGGCTCGCACCATTGGCGTCCGCCACCCAGACGTTTTCTGCGCCGCTGTGGTCGCTCAGATAAACGATCTTCGAGCCGTCGGGCGAAAACCTCGGCTGGCTCTCAAAAGAGATGTCGCCAATGATGCGCCGCGCTTCGCCGCCGGCGACCGCCACCGTGTAGATATCGCCGAGGAGGTCAAAGACGATTGTCTTGCCATCCGGCGCGACATCGAGTGACATCCAGGTGCCTTCGTCGGTCGTGAACTCGATCTTCTCCGTCGCTTTGAGCGGCAGCCCTTCTTCATTCTTGTCGGCTTTCTTTTCGTCTTGCTTCTCATCCTGCGCTAAGGTTGTCAGCGGCAGACAAAAAGCAAGCAGCAGAACGAGCAGCCTCCGCGCGCGCGTCGAGCGAATCATGATGAACCCTCCTTTAGTTGAGCCGAGTGGAAACTCCCAGAGATGGGACAAGACTATATTAGAAATCGCCGGATAATTCCATAGACCCTGCCACCGCCCGGTTCTGGCGCAGTGCTCACGCCCGGCGGGCCGATCAAGCCGTAGCCATTACTATTCCGGTTCGGGCGCTCACGCACGCGCCGAGCCGCCAGCAGTCGGCGGCTCGTGGACGACTTTCTGCTTCGCTTCATCGAAAAAGAGGACGCGGCCTTCGCGATACGACTGAACGCTCATGCCAATTGTGACCATTGCCTTATAGGCGGTCAGCGCATCCAGCACCGGGGTCTGCCGCGTCTTGATGCAACTGAGCCAGTTCTCCATGTGCGATTGGCGCGGCTCGGTTTCAATCATCATCTCAATCGTGCCGTACTTGTCTTTGAATTTCTGCTTGGCGATACGCTGCGGCGTCGCGGTAATGTAATCGACGCGGCCTTCGAACTGGCCGCCCGGCACCATCATGATGGTTCCTTCGTGGCCGCGAATCAGACCGGGAATATGCGTGTCGTTGGCCATCGATGAGCTGAGCACGACCGAATGCCCTTGCGAGTAATCGGCCACCAGCATGAACGTGTCGGGCACTTCGCGCTCGTCTTTGAAGATATAAGTTCCGCCTGTGCCGACCACACGGTAGGGGAACTGCGCTTCGCCCCAGCAGATGTTGAGCGGCGCCATCACGTGATAGAAAAGGTCGGTCGCAATGCCGCCCGAATAGTCCCAGTACTTGCGGAAACGGAAAAAGCGGTCGGCGTCGAAAGGACGCTTCGGCGCCGAGCCGAGCCACATCTTCCAATCGATAAAATCATCTCCTTTGGCGTCCGGCCCGGCAGTCGGATCAATGTGCCAGTTCCACTCGCCTTCCGTCGAGTTGCGGTGATAGGAACCCTGGCTCATTATGAGCTTGCCGATCATTCCATCTTGAATTGCCTTGCGGGCTTTCCACCACTGGTCGGAGCTTGTCGTCTGCGAGCCGACTTGCAGGATGCGCCCGGTCTTCTTGACCGTCTCATAAACTGCCTTCGCCTCTTCGACCGTGTGCGTCATCGGCTTTTCGAGATAAACATCTTTGCCACTGTTCAGCGCTTCAATGGCCATTGGCGCATGCCAGTGATCAGGCGTCGCAATGATCACCGCATCAATGTCTTTGCGTTGAAGCAACTCGCGATAATCCAGATAGCCGTCGCACTTCGCGGTCTCTTTTGCCGATCTCAGCCGCTTGCCGTAGACATCAGCGACGGCCACGACCGCGGCGGGCGTTGTCTCTTGCTGGCCCGTCTTCATCGCCCACTCCAGAAGACCGCGCCCGCGCCCACCGACGCCGATCAAGCCGATGTTGATCCGATCATTGGAGCCAAGAATGTGCCCGCGCACCGCCGGGCCAAGCGCGGTTACGGCAAGGCTAGCGCCGACTGCCGACTTAACAAAATCTCTGCGATTGAATTTATTGTCAGACATGATTATCTCCCGCAGGCGGCGGCGACAATTGAGCGCCGCGCCCGTTCGTAGCTTACGCATACAAGGTTGCCAATGAATCAAGATAGCAGGCGCGCCATTTATGACATATCGGGGTTGTGACTTCAAGCGCCGACGGGGCTCGCCTGTATGCTGGTTTGTCTTGTGGGGATGCGAGAACAGAGTGAATCAAGGTTGCCAGGCACTGATTAGGAGACTGCCGGAAATACTGAGGAGGGATGAGTGGCCTCCTGGACTTCAGCTTGCCGGAAGATGCCGGCAAGCTGAAGTCCTCTTACCTTGCTCAGCTATTGGGTGGGATTGTAGGTGACTTCAGCGGACTCCGTGCCATCAGAGTTTCGCACTTTCACCTTGTCGCCGGGTTGTATAAGCTTACCGACCTTCTTGCCGATCAGTGTCGTCGGGTCTTGATCATCGTGTAAGGTCTTGCGACGCTCGCCATTGAGAAAGATCGCCGAGCCGCTGTCGAAATGCTGGCCAACGACGACCAGATTCTTGCCCTGCCGGGTGACGCTAATGATGGCCGGCGTCGGCGGCGCGACGTAGGTGAAGCCCTGCGGCAAGACTCCCGAATCACCATTGGCGTTGGTGACCATGACACTCACCGCGCCCGCGGCGTGAGCCGGCGTGGTGGCGGTAATTTGTGTATCGCTGACGCGGACAACATTGGTAGCAGCAACGCCGCCGATGGTGACGCTTGCGCCATTCGCGAATTTCGTCCCGGTGATGGTCACGCTGGTGCCGCCATTGGTTGAGCCGGAATTGGGACTGATGCTGGTGATGGTCGGCGCGTTCACATTTACCGCGTTGGTTTCGTAGCGGGCAAGCGCAAAATCGGCATCGGCTTGCGCATCTATCAGCGCTGACATCCACATATACAAAGCCCTGCCGGTCAGAGTCGCGGGCCGTTGTTGCTTACTCGGCGCCGTGAACGACCGCCGCGCAAAGCCTGCCGCTACCACTCGGCCATCCGGCTGGAGCCAAAACCTGCCGGCGTCGCTGGCTCCAAAGTAGTCTGTCCTGACGATGCCGTTGCTGCCAAAGGTCGTATCGAGCGTGCCGTTGGTGTTGTACCTGACCAGGCCGAAGTCGGCTCCAGGAGCCTCGGCGCTGTCGTTGACAACCAGGGCCGTCGAAGAGGTCGCGCTCATGTAGACTTCACCGCCGGCGACCCCGCCAACCAGGATTTTGCCGTCCGGCTGGATCATCACCGACCCCGCCTGATCGCTGCCTCCAGACCCGACCTGATTGCTATTGCCGGCGAGATCGGTCGTCACTTTGCCGCCACTCCCGAAAGCCGCATCGAGGCTGCCATCCGGGTTGAATCGGGCAACCGAAAAGTCGAAGAAATGCGGTGACGGCGCGCTCTCGCTCGCCCCTGCGGCGATGATCTTGCCGTCCGATTGAATGACAAGCGCCGTAATCGCGTCCTCCCGTACGTTCCCTGAGCTGTCGGTGTTGAAATCGACATTGACCATTCCGCCGGTTCCGAAGGTGGAGTCGAGCGAGCCGTTCGTCTGGTAACGAACCAGCATGAAGTCCGAATCGCCTCGCGGCAAGAATGCCATGCCGCCGGCCAGTATCTTTCCGTCCGATTGCAGGGCCAGCGCAACGATAGACCCAAATAGCAAGACTTTGGTGTTGACCTTGCCGCCCGTTCCAAATGTCGTATCGAGACTGCCATTCGGCATATAACGCGCGAGCGCAAACTGCACGCCATTGTCGAAGCCGCTGGTAAAGACGCATTGACCATTATTATTCTGGCAAGCGGTGCCGCCAACAACGATGCGCCCGTCGCTTTGAATGACTAATGACGTGGCAACGTCAATTCCGCCGTTGAAGTCGGTGATGACCTTGCCGCCGCTGCCGAAACTCGCATCGAGCGTGCCGTCGGCCTTGTAGCGCGCGACGAGAAAGTCAAAGCCGCCATCGGCGAAGGTGGTGCAGCCGCGCGCTGAGTCCGAGCAAGTGCCGCCGGCGACGACGACCTTGCCGTCAGACTGAATCGCCACTGCCACCGCCTGATCGTTGCCGCCGAAGTCGGTGGTCACTTTGCCACCGTTGCCAAAGCTGGTGTCGAGCGTGCCGTTGGCGTTATAGCGAGACAACGCGAAATCGGCCTGTTGCGCTTCGTTCACAATCGCGGTGCCTGCGACCACAATCTTGCCGTCGGACTGGAGCGCCAGCGCAAAGCCCTGGTCACGGTTTCCGGCAAAATCGGTTGTGACTTTTCCGCCGATTCCAAACGTCGAGTCAAGGTCGCCAGGATTAGCGGCGGCTGCATGGATTTTCTGTGGTCGGCTTGTCTCTTTGGCAGATTGTTCAGACCGACCATGCGCGCTTGTGAAGACCGGCTGCAATAAACCGCAGAATAGACAGACGGCAGCCAGAGAGATAAAAACGCGCAAGGCTTGCCCTGTCCGGCGGTGTGCTGATCTATGAATATGCTTGGTCATGATTTGCGCTCCTTCTTGTCAGAATATTGTGGTAGTGGTTTCTCAACGGCTCGCTGAATGCCTTTTGATCAGTGCCGACGGCGAGTCTGTCTTGATTGCATCAACTCCTAATCGCTCCATCTGATGAGCGGCTGGTTGAGCGTCAACTGTCCACGCCCAAACCTGTACGCCCATACGGTGTGCCCGCTCGACGAGCTGACCGGTGACCATCGAATAGGGCACCGAAAGCGAATGGGGTTTCAGCGCCAGCGCGCGCTCAAGCGCGGCGGCGGAATCTCCTGTGAAATCGAGTCCCAGCATTTTGATCTGTAATTTGAGGCGAGGGCCAAGCGCGGCTCGAAGCCTTTGGGCCGAAGCGAGATCGGGCGGCTCGACGATGACCCGATCAAGATCACAGACGCCACGCAACACACCAATTATCTCGGTTATCAATTCATCAAGTTGCTTGCACGGCTTGATGTCCAGGTCAATGAGCCCGGAAGGCACTTGACCGAACAGGTCGCCGAGGGTAAGAACCGCAGGGCCGCCGAAATCCTTCTCGACACATGCGTTCCGTTTCGCTAACAACTCTGAATAAGTCAGGTCAGAGACCAGCGGCGTGCTGGTGTCGCCCACAAGGTTCTGGACCAGGGCAAGCGTGGTTTCGACAAGCGCCTGGCGGTCACCTACAACCTGGGGCTCGGATTGAAAAACCTCCAGCAATTCGCTGAGGTCGCAGGTCGTGTCGCGCCGTCCGCTCTCAACGCGTCCGGGCCGGGCATCGTGGTAAAGCACGAGCTTGCCATCGCGGGTTAGCCGCACGTCGGTTTCGATTCCGTCAACGCCCAGGCGCAAGGCTCGACGAAAAGCCAACAGGGTGTTCTCCGGCGCTTCGTTTGCACCACCACGGTGAGCGATGATTAACGTCCGCGAGCCGTTCAAGGTCGCACGGGCGCGAGCTGCGCTCGGTCGGGTTGTTGCCAACGGCGGCGTCGCCGCGCATACAATCGGCAAGATCAAGCCAATCACGACAACGGTGAAAGCGGAGGCGATGCGCAATCGAATTGTTGTACGCACAAAAAGGGCTGTGCGCCGCAAACGGGTATTTGAATGTCTCATGACAGGCATCCTTTGCCAGCCGCTCAATTGCAACAAACCGACCCTGGCGGGGAGCCGTTTCGGCCTCCCACTAAGGTAATCGGATTCCGCGGCGCAAACCCGCCATGCGCCTTTGAAAAAAAGTTTAACTTGCTTGGATAACAAGGCAGGACGATCTGGCATTGGCGCTAGACACGCCCGTTCGAGGGTTGTTAGTATGGCCCCACCAGCGAAACGATTGCCGATTCGACTTGCCAGATGACACGTTGCGTCATCGGTCTCTGGACTGCCACGAATCACTGTCGGGAAATGTAATCATCGTCTGTCTTAAAGCAACTATCGAGCAAAGAGGCTAAAGGTGAAGCACCTACTTAAACCCACGTTCGCTGCCATCCTGATGATCATAAACATCGCGGCCATCTCGGTCAGAGGAGCGGAATCAGACGCCATCGCCATCTCAAACACGATTCGCCAACGCCACCTTCCCAACGGCACGATCATCGATCCGATCTTCGCTTCGCGCACCAGCAACGACATCGTCAGCTACACACGTGGCGGCGACTCGGCGACATGGACGGGGCATTACCTGGCTGCCGAAGCTTTCCGCTATAAAGTGACAGCTTCAGGCGACGCCCTGGCCAATGTCTGGGCAGCGCTGCGCGGCATCCGCTCGCTGCGCGTTGTCACCGGAACCGATTTACTGGCCCGCTGTCTGGTGCCGACCGATTGGGCGTTTGCTTCATCAATTACTCACGAAGAGGCCGGCCACGGCATTTATAGCGGCATGGTAGACGGCCATATCTACAGTTGGGTCGGCCACACGTCGCGCGATCAATACACCGGCGTCTTCTTCGGCCTCGGCGTCGCCTATGACATGGTCGAAGACGCGGCAGTGCGAGCCTTCATTCAAACCGAAGTGACCGCGCTGCTTGCTTTCCTGCTCGATAACAACTGGGCCGTCGTCATGCCGGATCACTCCGTCAGCACCGTCTTCTGGGGCCGTCCCGATCAGCAGTTGTCATTCTTGCAAGTAGGCCGGCGGGTCAATCCCCAGCAATTCGAATCTACCTATGTGAGCTATCGCGCGCAGTACGCTACGTCGGTCATCGCGCCCATCGCGTTTGAATGCCTCGACGATTACGGCTCTTATTTCAAGTTCAACCTGGACGAAGCCAACCTTTATAACCTCATCCGGCTCGAAGACACGCCGAAGAACCGCAAGCGCTACATGAAGGCTTACAAAGTTCTTCGCCGCACTCTGGATAGCCATCGGAATGCTTACTTCAACATGATAGATCGCGGGTTGAAAGAGCCTGACAGCGAACGCGACGCCGAGACGCGCAGCCTTTTAGAAGACTGGCTCAAGCGACCGCGGCGTGACGTGTGGGTTGATAATCGATTGAAGTATTTCCCCTGTGGCAGCTCGCGCGCTTGCACAGCCATCGCGGTTGCGGATCGAGTGACGACAGATTTCATCTGGCAGCGGAACCCATTCGATCTGGTGGGCGGAGGCGCAGGGACGATTGAATCTGCCGGGATTGATTACATCCTGCCGTACTGGATGGCGCGTTACTACGGCGTGCTATAGCTTATGCTCGCCGCGCACGTAGTACTTGAAAGCCATCTTGGCGAGCTTCCAGACTTTGCCCCATTCGATGTTGCCTTCTTCGCCGCGCACTAACTGGTTTACCAGCATCGAGCGCAGGTAGCGGCCCTCGCGCATGAACATGAAACGCTTGGCATAAGGGCGGGCGACTTCAAAGAAATTGAAATTCGGATCAACCTGCGTGCCGATGCCTTCGAGCGTCATTACGGCGCGCACGATGTAAGTAAAGCTCGCGGGGATGCGGAAAGGGAACTCGTAGATGACGTGCGCCAGGTCGAAGAGCAGTTCTTTGAACTTCACGTCTCTCAGCTTCAGGCTCAGGTAACGGTCAAACAAGCCTTCGATGATCGGCTTGAAGCGCGCTTCCTCGTCCGGCGACAGCTCGATGAATCCTAACCGCACCATGTCTTCGACCAGACCCGGCACATCACGCTCGACGATGTGAAAGAAGGCGTTGATCAGTTGCGATTGCATCTCAACGGGCAAGCGGCCCACCATGCCGAAATCGAAAAACGCCAGCCGGCCATCCGCCATGACGCGCAGATTGCCGGGGTGCGGGTCGGCGTGAAAGAAACCATCTTCGAGCAACTGCTTCAGGTAAGTCCGCGCCAATAGCTTAACGACTTCGTGCGGGTTTTGACCGGCGGCGCTGAGCGCTTCGACCTCCGTGACTTTCAAGCCTTCGATGAACTCCATCACGATGACCCGCGACGACGAGAAAATCTCGTAGATGCGCGGCACATAGACATCCGGCCACTTCTCGAAGTTGCGGCGAAAGGCTTCGGCGTTTTGCACCTCGGCGCGATAATCCATCTCTTCATAAATGTGGGCGCGGAACTCGTCAATCGTGCCCTGCCAGTCCACGCCGCGAACCAGATTGGGATAGCGCGCCGCAAAGTGCGCGATGCGCCGCAGCACGCGCAAGTCGAATTCGATCTGCGCCGCGAGGTTAGGGCGTTGCACTTTGATGGCGACCGTCTGGCCTGTGCGCAACTGGCCGCGATGCACCTGGCCGAGCGAGGCGGCAGCAACCGGGCGATCCTCGAAATCCTTAAAGATGTCTTCGATTTTAACGTGCAGTTCCGACTCGATGATCTGGCGGGCGATATCAGAAGGGAAGGGCGGCACTTCGTCTTGCAGCGCCGAAAGCTCCTGAATGTATTCGATGGGCAGCAGGTCGGCGCGCGTCGCCAGTGTTTGCCCGGTCTTGATGAAGGTCGGGCCGAGCTTGAGGAACTTCTCGCGCAGTATGGCGCCTTCCTCATGTCGTTGCGCGGCAGTCTTTTCGCGCTTGCGGCCCAGCCAGTCACGCGAGTTGACGAAAGCGCGAAGGCCGAACAGGGCGAACGAGATAAAGATGCGCAGCATGCGCAGGTAGCCGCGAATGCCGATGCGCTCGTCGGCAGTCCCGGCTCCTGTCTTTACCGGCGTGACGGTGATAGAACGAGGGGTGATGACGGTCGTCGAAGGCGGCGCAGTTTTCGCCGTGACCCTGGTTAAATTGGATTGGTTCTCCTGCATCAACTGTTGATACGCATTCGGACTGCCGGACGTTGCCTCAAGAAAATTTTATCACACCGCGCTCCCAGGCTATTTGAAAGCCACGCGCAGATACTTCCGCTTGCCGACCTGAATCAACAGGCTCTCGCCCGACTGCTGACCAATTTCGGCTTTGACATCATTGACGCGCTCGCCGTTCACTCGTACGCTGCCTTGCTGAATCTGTCGCTGCGCGTCTGACACGGATGACGCGAGGTTATGTGAGGCCAACAGCCTGGTCAGACGGATTGCGCCCGCCGGCAATTCGATTTCCGGGATGTCTTCAGGCGCTTGATGCTCGCGGAACATGCGGTCGAATTCATCCGAAGCCGTCTGCGCCTCGGCGGCGGAATGGAAATCGGCGACGATGCGCCGGCCGAGTTCGGCTTTGATGTCGCGAGGGTTGCGCTCAGCCTTCGCTGCGGCCTCTTTCAGCGCATCGATCTCGGCGGGCTGAAGGTCAGTCAGCAACTCATAGTAACGCCACATCAGGTCGTCGCTCACCGACATCACTTTGCCGAACATATCGCGCGGCGCTTCGGCAATGCCAATGTAGTTGCCGTAGCTTTTCGACATCTTGCGCACACCGTCAAGCCCTTCGAGCAGCGGCGTCGTCATCACCACCTGCGGGTCTTTGATGCCATAGCCCTGCTGCACCTGCCGCGCCATCAGCAGATTGACTTTCTGGTCGGTGCCGCCTAGCTCGACATCGGCTTCGAGCGCCACCGAGTCATAGCCTTGCGCCAGCGGGTAGAGCAGCTCGTGAACGCTGATCGGAATCTGCGCCTCAAAGCGCTTCTTGAACTCGTCGCGTTCGAGCAACTGCGCGACGGTCGCTTTCGCCGCCAGCTTGATGAAATCCGCCGCACTGAAATTCGAGAACCATTCGTTGTTGAACCTTAGCTCGGTGCGCTCAGGATCGAGCAGCTTGAAGACCTGCTCTTTATAGGTCTCGGCGTTTGCCAGTATCTGTTCCGGCGTCAGCGCCGGGCGCGTCGCCGACCTTCCCGTCGGGTCACCGATCAAGCCCGTAAAATCGCCGATCAAGAAGATCACGCGATGCCCTAGCATCTGGAAGTGGCGCATCTTGCGAATCAACACCGTGTGGCCGACGTGCAGGTCGGGCGCAGTCGGGTCAAACCCGGCTTTCACCCTGAGCGGCTTGCCGATCTTCTCAGCCTGTGCGAGCTTGCGCCGCAGGTCGGCCTCCGAGATGCAATCAACCGTGCCCTTTTTTAAGAAGGCGATCTGTTCGTCAATGGTCATAGTTTCTAAAAGAAGTCAGGAGTCAGAAGTCAGAAGACAGAATGGAAGAGGAAGTCGGCTCCGCCTCTGGTTCTTATTCTGACTCCTGACTTCTGACTCCTGACTTCTTTCCCTTCAATATCCGACGGCGGCGCCGCCCAGTCGCGGGTCTGAAGCGCCGAGCCGCATGGCGGTCTGCGGATCAATCATGATGCCTTCGGCGTCGCCCATGTAACCAGGCTTATCGGCGAACTTGTGGCCGCGCGCTTCGAGGGCCTTGCGGGTATCGGCGTTCAGGCCAAACGGCTCCCAGCGAATATGGTCGGGCATCCACTGATGGTGATAGCGCGGCGCGTCTATTGCCTGCTGAAGATTCATATGGAAGTCGAGCATGTTGACCATGACTTGCAAAACCGTGTTGATGATGGTCGGCCCGCCGGGGCTGCCGATGGCGAAAAGAACTTTGCCGTCTTTTAAAACAATGGTCGGCGTCATTGCCGACAGCGGGCGCTTGCGCGGCGCGATGGCGTTGTTTTCGCTTTGTAGTAATCCATACGCATTCGGTACGCCCGGCTTCGAGGTGAAGTCGTCCATTTCGTTGTTGAGCAGGACGCCCGTGCCGCGCGCCGTCACGCCTGAGCCGAAGCTGTTGTTCAGCGTATAGGTGTTCGACACGACATTGCCTTCTTCGTCAACCACGGTGAAGTGTGTGGTTTCGGGCGACTCGTAGGCCACCGGATTGCCTTCGCGGATTTCGCTGCTCGGCGTCGCATGGTCGGGCTTGATCGTCTTGATCATGGTCGCGGCATAATCTTTCGACATCAGGCCGGAGATCGGCACGTTCTGGACAAAATCGGTATCGCCCAGGTAAGCGGCGCGGTCGGCAAAGGCGCGGCGCTCGATCTCTGTCATCAGGTGAATCGTTTCCGACGAGTTCGGCTCCATCTGCGCGAGGTCATAGCGCTCAAGCATGTTGAGCATTTCTAGTAGCGCGACGCCGCCCGATGACGGTGGCGGCATGGTCAGGATTTCATAGCCGCGATAGGTGCCGTGCAGCGGCTTGCGAATCGTCGGCTCGTACTCTTTCAAGTCCTGCGCGGTAATCAGACCGCCGTTGGACTGCATGTCGGCAACGATCATGCGCGCTGTGTCGCCTTCGTAAAACTCGCGCGGCCCTTTCGCCTTCAAGCGCGCGAGGGTCGCCGCCAGCTCAGGCTGCACGAATTTCTCACCCTCTTCAAAGTTCTTGCCGTCGCGTAAGAAAATGCGCTTGCTTTCCGCAAAGCGCGACAGCAGATCGCTGCTCGCCTTCAGGCTGCGGGCCGTGTGGTACGAGACTTCAAAGCCATCAGCAGCCAGCCGCCGCGCTGGCTCGATCACGTCAGCCCACTTCAATTTGCCGTGATGCTCAAGGGCGAGCGCCAGGCCGGCGACGCTGCCCGGCACGCCGATGGCGCGATAGCCGACCGTTGAGGCGTCTTTGATGACGTTGCCCTCTTTGTCGAGGTACATATCACGGCTTGCGGCAAGCGGCGCGCGCTCGCGGTAATCGATGATCTCGGTTTCGCCGTTGGCGCGGCGAATCATCATGAAGCCGCCGCCGCCAAGATTGCCCGCCGACGGCCACGTCACGGCGAGCGCCAACCCGACGGCGACCGCCGCGTCAATGGCATTGCCGCCGCGCTGCATAATTTCTGCGCCGACGCGCGAAGCGATAGGGCTGGTCGAAGCGACGATGCCGTGGCGGGCGCGCACCGGCTGGTTCGCCGAAGTGCCCGCGGTCGGCGCGGCGGCGACGGTCGTCGTCGGTTTCGCCTCCTGCTCGGCGCTCGAAGTTGCAGGAAGGCGGTTGCAGCCGGTCAGAGCCAGAATCAAAAGCAGTGTCAGCCAGGGTGATGTTTTTTTCATCTCGTTATCCTGATTACGAAGCCATGCCAAGATACCAATCGATGAGCGGCTTGCCGACGAACTGCGCGACCAGAGCCGCCGGCCCGAGAAAGACGCCGAAGGGAATCTCCATCTTCATATTGCTGCCGCGCGCCACCATCACGCCGATGCCGACCAGCGAGCCGATCATCGATCCCAGAAAGATCGTCAGAAAGGTCAATTGCCAGCCGAGAAAGGCGCCGACCATCAACATCATTTTTACATCGCCGAGTCCCATGCCTTCAACGTGGCGGAGCTTCTGATACCCCCAGCGAATCAGCCAGAGCGTGCCGCCGCCGGCTAACATGCCAAGCACGGCGCCGACAACAGCGAGCGCCCATTCGTGCTGCGGGGTCAATCCAAACCAGTGCGGCGTGCGCCGAATCTGCCACGGGTCAGGCGCCAGCACTCGCAAGACGAATAGCACGGCGAGGCCGGGAAACGTCAGCACGTTCGGCAGCAGCATATGTCGCAGATCGATGAAGATGAGCGGTACGATGAACGAAACGAACACCAGGTCGCCTACGAGCGTCAGCCAGAAGCGCGCCGGCACCTGCATATAATGATCGTCGAAGACGTGGAACTGGTTGCCGTCTTTGATGAAGACCAGCAGGAAGAGGATGGCGACGAGTAATTCGATGGCCGGGTAGATGGGCGAGATGCCGACGCGGCAATTTCGGCACTTGCCGCCGAGCACGGCATAGCTCAAGACCGGCACGTTATCGTAAGGCTTGATCGCGGCGTTGCAGTTCGGGCAGTGCGATGCGGGCAGCACTATCGATTCGCCGAGCGGCACGCGATAGATGACGACATTGAGAAAGCTGCCGATGAGCAAGCCGAAGACGAAGACAAAGCCCGCAACGATGTACGGTGACAGATATTCCATTCAAGCCTTTCGTTTGCGAGATGCGGTCAAGTGGATTAAATTAGCGCGACGCAGTATTGTCAAGCTTGGTAAGCGCAAGGGTGGCGATGAAGATTCTTCAGGTCTGTTCGGCGAGCGAGATGGGCGGCGGCGAGGTGCATGTCGCAGGGCTGGTGCGAGCGCTGGCGGCGCGCGGCCACGCTATCTATCTGGCGGTGCGACCGAACAGCCCACTGCGCGAGCCGCTCGCCGGGGTGATTGCCTCCTGGCACGAAATGCCGCTTCGCAATTCGCTCGATCTGCAATCGGCCCATGCCATTGCCGACCTCGTCAACGACCATCGCATCGACCTGATTCACGCGCACGTCGGGCGCGATTACCTTGTGGCGGCGCTCGCCAGCCGCCACGCCCGGCGCGCCCGCCTGGTGCTCACACGGCATCACTACTTGCCGCTCAAGCGCAATGCCCTTTACCGCTGGCTGCTTGGGGAAACAGATGCCGTGATTGCGGTGTCGGAGTCTGTACGCGAGTCGGTCGTCGAGCGCCTCCAACTGCCAGCCGAGCGCGTTCATGTGATTCCCAACTGGATAGACCCCGAACGGTTTCAACCGATGGATCGCGACGTGGCGCGCGGCTTGTTTCGCTTGCGCGGCTCGCTGGTGGTGGCGTGTATCGGGCAGATTACGCCGGCCAAAGGACAGGAGGAGTTCGTGCGCGCCGCCAGCCGTGTGGCGCAGCGGCGGCCCGACATCGAATTCATCATTGTCGGCGAAGAACAGAATGACGGTCAGCCTTTCACTAAAGAACTAATGGGCCTGGCGGCATCGCTTGGCGCGGCTCAGCGGATTCGTTATCTCGGTTACGTTCGCCACATTCCTGAGTTGTTGGCCGCCGTTGATGTTGTGGTGGTGCCGAGCTGGGATGAAGGCTTCTCGCTGGTAACGATTGAAGCGCTGGCGGCGCGCCGCGCCGTGCTGGCATCGAATGTCGGCGGCATCAGCGGCATTCTCAAAGACAACCAAAGCGGCTTGCTGTTCACGCCCCGCGACTGGCAACAGTTGACCGAAAAGCTCATCTATCTGGTATCGGACGCGCCGTTGCGTGACCGCCTGGCGGCAGCCGGGCAGCGCGATGTTTACTCGCGCTTCGGGCGCGAGCAGATCATCAACCGCATCGAAGCGTTGTATCTCGATGTGCTCGGCAAGGATTAATTTGAAGTCAGATTAGGACTATGGTACGCTTTGCTACATATGAGTCAGAGTGTTGCCATCATCTCTGCTACCACCGCACTATTTGCGCTGGTATTCGCCATCTTTGGCGCGTCGTGGCTGAACCAGCACAACATCGAAAAGCTGCTTGAACAGATGGAGAAACGCTTTGATGCGCGGTTTGACACGGTGCTGTCAGAAATCAGGCGTCTTGACCAGCGCATTGACGCACTTGATCAACGTCTCAGCGAGCGGATCGATAGACTCGATCAACGTCTCAGCGAGCGCGTCATTCATTGATCCGCTGGCCTGCCCTTTCCCTTACTCAACTCCCAGAGCTTTAGATTTTTCAGAAAAGCATAGTGCGCCGCGAAGCGGGCGATGGCATAGCCTTGCAGGCCATCGAGAAAACCGAGCTTGAAGACATAAGAGCGAATGAAGGTGAGCAGCGGCGAGAAGATGATTGGGGCGAGGGCGCCGCGCTTGCCTTTTGCGTAGTCGGCATCGGCGGCCAGTGTCGTGTAGCGGTCAATGCGCAGGTGATGTTCAGAGGCATCGTCGACTGTGAAGTGCAGCAGGTCGCCCGCGAACCTGGAGACCGCGCCGTCAACCTCGATGCCTTCGTGAACGTAATCGCCGACCCAGCGTGCGCGGCGGCGGTCATACAGTCGCAGCTTGTGGTCGGGATACCAGCCCGAATGACGAATCCAGCGGCCCATGTAAAACGTCAATCGCGGCATCTCGAAGCCGGCGACCGCAGGCGCGGCGACTTGCTTCAGCGATTCGATTTCGCGCCGCAATGCTTCGCTGACCACTTCGTCGGCGTCGAGGCTGAAAATCCAATCGTGAATGGCCTCAGCGGTGGCGAAATTCTTTTGCGCTGAATATCCGGGCCACGGACGGACGATGACGCGCTCGGTAAACTGGCGGGCGATCTCCGTAGTGCGGTCGCGGCTTTCGCTGTCAACGATGATGATCTCGTCGGCCCACTCAAGCGAAGCCAGCGCGCGGGCGATGTTCGCTTCTTCGTTGAAGGTAATGACGATGGCGGTGATCTTCATCCACAGGCCAGCCTTACCATAGAGACACCGCGGGCGTCAGGTGGTTTATTCGCTGAGGGTCACGCGCGTCATGCGGTCGCCGGCGCGCAGTTGCTTAACCACGTCGAGGCCCTCGGTGACGCGACCGAAGACGGCATACTGATTATCGAGAAACGCCGCCGGCCCGAGCGTGATGTAAAACTGGCTGGAGGCGCTATCCGGAATATTGGTTCGCGCCATCGCCAGCGCCCCCGCCTCTCCGTGCGGCAATTCGCGCGAGACTTCGAGCTTAATGCGTCGCTCGCGGCCCGTCTCCTGATCAACGAAACCGCCCCTGCCGCTGCCTTCGGGGTCGCCGCCCTGGATGACGAAGTTCGGCTCGTAGCGGTGAAAACTCAGGCCGTCATAAAAGCCGCGCTCGATCAGATCGATGAAGTTGCCGGCAGTGATGGGCGCTTTGTCTTCGAATAGCTCGGCGGTGATCGTGCCCTTGTTGGTCTCAATGATTGCTTTGCGGTTTGCCATGAGAATCTCCCTGTCTATGAATTCGCTGCATCGAATGTAACACCGGCAACCGGTCTTCTCAAGTTGCGGCCCGGCAATGCCGGCTTTATACTGCTCGGCTTCAATCTCTCTTTTAAGGAGCAAGCGATGAACGTCACGCACCTCTACTGTTCGGCGTGCGGAAAACAATATGCCGCAGGGCAACTGCTCAACCTCTGCGAATGCGGCAAGCCGTTGATGGTCGCCTATGATCTTGACCGCGCTGCTAGCCAAATGAGCAAAGAAAACCTGGCCGGACGCGAGCCGACGCTCTGGCGTTACCGCGAAGTTTTGCCGGTCGCCGACGAGCGCAATCGTTTGACCCTCGGCGAAGGCTTCACGCCGCTGGTGCGTGCCGCGAGGCTCGGCGAGCAACTGGGCATGCCGCAGCTTTACATCAAAGACGAATCGCTCAACCCGACGCAGTCGTTCAAGGCGCGTGGCATGGCGGTCGCCATCTCGATGGCCAAAGAACTGGGCGTGAAGAAACTGGCCGTGCCTTCGGCGGGAAATGCGGCGGGGGCGCTCGCGGCCTATGCAGCGAAGGCGGGGCTTGAAGCGCACATCTTCATGCCGCAAGACACGCCCCGCGCCAACATCGTTGAATGCCAGCAGACCGGCGCGCACGTCACCTTGATTGACGGACTAATTACCGATTGCGGGCGCATCGTCGGCGAGCGCAAGGCGGCGGAAGGCTGGTTCGACGTTTCCACGCTCAAGGAGCCTTATCGGGTCGAAGGCAAAAAGACGATGGGCTATGAGCTGGCCGAGCAGATGAGCTGGGAATTGCCCGATGTCATCCTGTACCCGACCGGCGGCGGCACCGGATTGATCGGCATGTGGAAGGCTTTCGATGAGATGGAGCAAATGGGCTGGATCGGCAGCCGCCGTCCGCGCATGGTCACGGTTCAGGCCGAAGGCTGCGCGCCAATTGTGCGCGCCTTTGCGGCGGGCGCCAGCCAGGGCTCAGACATCCCCGACGCCCATACCTGCGCTGCGGGGCTTCGGGTGCCGCGAGCGATTGGCGATTTCATCATGCTCGACATTCTGCGCCGCAGTGGCGGCACCGCCGTTTCGGTTACGGATGCAGAGCTGCTCGCAGCGGTCGCCGAGATCGGCGCCGCGGAAGGCATCTTTGCCGCGCCCGAAGGCGCCGCCTGTCTGCCGGCTCTCAAGCAACTGATCGGGCGTGGCGAGGTGGACCGCCAGGAGCGCGTCGTCTTGTTCAACACCGGCGCAGGCGTCAAATACCTGGAGTGCTTTCAGAAGTGACGAGTGATGAGTGATGAGTAGAATTCCGTGACTCATCACTCATCACTTGTCACTGTCCTGTTGGTGTTCACCAGCGAACAAGCGATTCCCATTAACGTAATCCGGCTGCCGGCTTCGGTTGGGTGAAAGCGCAAAATGGTTGAAAAACGGGCCGATTTCGACGCTTTGCGCTCTGGCACGCCAGTTGGCTATAGGGCTGCCGGATGAAGGGCTGCCGGCGAGCGGATTTTGCTTCGGCGGCCCCCGGTTTGGTGCTATGATTTTAATAACCACCACGAGCCGCTCCGATTAGATCGGTTGAATAGGAGTTAGCTAATGATCAGCATGCACAACATCGAAAAATTCTATGAAACGGGCATCGGCAAGACTTTTGTGCTGCGGCGCATCACGTTTGATATCAAGCCGGGCGATTTCGTTTCGATCATGGGGCCGTCAGGCGCCGGCAAGTCAACGCTGCTGCACATCCTCGGCATGCACGACAGCTCGTGGACGGGCGAGTTCTTTTTTGACGACCAGCCGGTGCATAAGCTTGACCGCAACAAGCGCATGAACCTGCGCAATCGCAACATCGGCTTCGTCTTTCAGAATTATCATCTGCTCGATCACATGACGGTCTACGAGAATCTTGAGATTCCGCTGTCGTACCGCGACATCAAGAAGAGCGAGCGCGAATCAATTGTCTGCGACGTGCTCGACCGCTTCCAGATCGTCGGCAAGCGCAACCTCTATCCGACGCAGCTATCAGGCGGCCAGCAGCAACTGGTTGGCATCGCCCGCGCCATCGTCCATAACCCGCGATTGATTCTCGCCGACGAGCCGACCGGCAACCTGCACTCCGAGCAAGGCAAAGAGATCATGGAATTATTCAAGCGGCTCAACGACCAGGGCACGACGATCATTCAGGTGACGCACTCGGAGTTCAACGCCTCGTACGGCAGCCACATCATTCACTTGCGTGACGGCTGGGTCGTCAACGATTGAGGGCCGACGGTGTTCATTTCCGGGAATTAGGAGTCCCGGAAGCGACACCCGGCAAGCAAGGTTTTTTTCGGCGGTTTTGTGCTAAAATGAAGAGGGTAAACAGTTAGCCGCCGCCGCTCTCATGGCACGAAACTTCCCTATAGGTTGACGGAGGATTGTATGGGCATGGACGTTCCACGGACTGGCGCAAAGAAGAAGAAGCAGATCAAGAAGGTTCTTTACGGAGCCGTGTTGATCGCGGTGATCGGCTCGGTGACTTACGGCGTTTCGCGCCTCAAGCCTGCCGCCCCGTCGGTTGATCAGAGCACGCTTTACAAAGGCACCGTGACGCGCGGCACTTTCGTCCGCCAGGTGCGCGGATTGGGCACGCTGGTTCCCGAAGAAGTGCGCTACGTGCCGGCGATCAATGCCGGTCGCGTCGAGAAGCGCTTCCTGCAACAGGGCGCGGTGGTTAAAGCCGACACCGTTCTGGTCGAGTTGTCGAACCCCGAACTCTCGCAGGCTCTGGCCGACGCCGAATCACAATTTCGCGCCTCCGGCGCCAACCTGAATACGCTCAAGGCGCAGGTCAGCAGGCAGATCATCGATCAGCAGTCCACCCTGTTTCAAGTGCGCTCGGATTATAAGAAAGCCAAGATGCAGTACGAGGTGAATAAAGAACTCGGCAGCAAGGGCCTGAAATCCGATCTCGAAGTGAAGCTCTCGGAGATCGCCGCATCCGACCTCGAAAACCGCGTCAAGATCGAAGAGCAGCGGCTCGCGGCCAGCCAGGAAGAAGTGAAAGCCCGTCTCGCTGCCGAAGACGAGCGCGTGCGCCAGCTCAAAGAGGCCGTTGACCTCAAGCACCATCAGGTCGAATCGTTAAAGGTGCGCGCAGGCATTGACGGCGTGCTGCAACTCCTTCAGGTCGAAGTCGGCCAGCAAGTGACTCCCGGCCAGAACATCGCCCGCGTTGCCGATCCCAGCCGCCTGAAAGCTGAGCTGCGAATCGCTGAAACCCAGACGCGCGACATCGCCTACGGCCAGCCCGTCCAGGTGGATACGCGCAACGGCATCATCCCCGGCAAGGTCTCGCGCATTGACGCCTCGGCGCAGAACGGCACCATCGGCGTTGACGTGACGCTCGAAGGCGAACTGCCCAAGGGGGCGCGCTCGGACATGAGCGTTGACGGCACGATTGAGCTGGAAAAGCTCGATAACGTCCTTTACGTCAGCCGCCCGGTTCACGGCCAGGATAATGCGACCATCGGCCTGTTCAAGCTCACGCCTGATGGCAAGGGCGCGACACGCGTGCAGGTACGCCTGGGCAAGAGCTCTGTCAGCTCGATTGAAATCCTCGAGGGGCTGAAAGAAGGCGACATCGTCATTCTTTCCGACACCTCGCAATGGGATAACAATTCGGAAATCCGTTTAACGTAAGCCATATTTGTGTTGCGCGGGCCGCGCGCCCTGCGCTAGAGTGCGACTTCAGAAAAACCCTTAGGAGGAACGAAACACAATGTCTTCATCCGACTCGCCGTTGATTCGACTCGAAGGCGTCACGAAAGTCTTTCTCACTGACGAAGTGGAAACGCACGCGCTGTCGGGCGTTCACATGGAGATCAAGAAGGGCGAATATATTTCCATCGCCGGGCCATCGGGATGCGGCAAATCGACTTTGCTGTCGATTCTCGGTCTGCTCGATTCGCCCTCGGACGGCGTCTATCAGCTCAACAGCCGCTCGGTCTCTGACCTGCCGCTCTCGGAACGCGCCCGCATTCGCAACCGTGAAGTCGGCTTCATCTTCCAAAGTTTTAACCTGATCGGCGACCTGAACGTTTACGAGAACGTCGAGCTGCCGCTCACCTACCGTGGCCTGAAGGCCGCCGAGCGCAAGAAGCGCGTGATGGATGCGCTTGAGCGCGTCGGCATGGCACACCGCGCCAAGCACCTGCCCAGCCAGCTCTCCGGCGGTCAGCAACAGCGCGTCGCCGTCGCCCGCGCCGTCGCCGGCGATCCGCTCATCCTGCTTGCCGACGAGCCGACCGGTAACCTCGACTCGACCAACGGCGAAGCGGTCATGGATTTGATGCGCGAGCTGCACCAGCAGGGCGCGACCATCTGCATGGTGACGCACGACCCGCGCTACGCCAAGCACTCGGATCGCCAGATTCACCTCTTCGACGGTCGCGTGGTTGACGAAGAGCACGAGCCGAAAGCCGAGCACGAGTTGAAGGAAAGCGGTTTTGAAATCGCTTAAACTGCATCTGCCCAGGCCGACGCCTTAGAACCATCTAGCGAGTCCAGCGCGAGCTGAACGACCGGCGGCACCCCGCACTTTGCGACGCGGGGTGCCGCTTTGTCGCGATTGCAGGTATACTATCGTTCTACTCTCATTATGAAAACTTCGGACTCAACCGTGCCGCGCCTACTGATTGCTGACGATCAGCCCGACGTGCTCGAAGCACTCAGGCTGTTGCTCAAGGGCGAAGGCTTCAAGATCGAAACCGCCAATGCGCCGGCGCAGATCATCAGCGCCATCGAAGAGCGCGACTATGACGTCGTGCTGATGGATTTGAATTACGCGCGCGACACCACATCCGGGCAGGAAGGGCTCGACCTGTTGTCGCGCATCCAGAAGCTCGACAGCAACCTGCCGGTGATCGTCATGACCGCCTGGGGCAGCGTTGATGTGGCCGTCGAAGCCATGCGGCGCGGGGCGCGCGATTTTGTGCAAAAGCCCTGGGAAAACGCTCGTGTGCTGAGCATTGTCAAAACACAGGTCGAGCTGGGCCAGGCGCTGCGCAAAGGCGTGCGGCTCGAAGCCGAGAACCAGTTGCTGCGCAATGATCGCAAGCCGCGCATGATCGCCGATTCCGCAGTCATGCAGCCGGTGCTCGACATCATCCAGCGTGTTGGGCCATCGGACGCTAACGTTCTGATCACCGGCGAAAACGGCACCGGCAAAGGACTGGTCGCGCAGATGCTACATGCCGTGTCGCCGCGCGCCGGCAAACCTCTGGTGACGGTCAACCTCGGCGGCATTGCCGAAGGCGTCTTCGAGAGCGAGCTTTTCGGCCACATCAAGGGCGCATTCACCGACGCCAAGAATGATCGCGTCGGTCGCTTCGAGCTTGCTGAAGGCGGCACGCTGTTCCTTGACGAGATCGCCAACCTGCCCATCAAGCACCAGCCCAAACTGCTGCGCGTGCTTGAGACCGGCGAGTTCGAGCGCGTCGGCTCATCGAAGACGCGCCGCGCCAACGTCCGCATCGTTTCAGCGACCAATGCTAACCTTGACGAAGAGGTGGCGCAGGGGCGCTTCCGCCAGGACTTGCTCTTTCGCCTGAACACGGTCGAAATTCATCTGCCTCCATTACGCGACCGCCGTGAGGACGTGCCGCAGTTGGCCCGGTTCTTTCTCAGCCAGCACGCGCAGCGTTACCGCAAGAACATGGAAGGTTTCAGCGAAGCGGCGATGCAAGCCTTGCTCAGGTACGCGTGGCCGGGCAACGTCCGCGAGATGGATCATGCCATCGAGCGCGCCGTCTTGATGTCGCTGGGTGCGGTCATCGAAGCGCGTGACCTCGGCTTGCAATCCGGCAAAGAGGCGGCTCGCCGGCTTGAAGATATGAGTCTCGAAGAGGTCGAAGGGTTCTTGATTCAACGAACCCTGGCGCAATGCGATGGCAATGTCAGCCGCGCCGCCGAAAAACTCGGCCTGAGCCGCAGCGCCCTGTACCGCCGCTTGCAGCGCTTCGGTTTGTGATGCTCGTGACGGTAGCGCAAGGCGGTTAGCTTTCGCGAGTCTCTGCGCAAGCTAACCGCCTTGCGCTACATTTCTTTCATGACGGAGCCGCTCAGCGACAGCCTTATTGACGCCGAATCGCCGGATTCCACGACGGCGCAGACGGCCTCTGTCGTGCAGCACCATCTCGCCGCTGAAATCAAGAAACGTCAGCAATCGCCGGCAACACGGCAGACCCGGAACCTGGTCGCAGCGCGCAGCCTGCGTCCGCGACTCGACCGGCGGTTACTGCTCATGTCGCTGGCCGCAGGGTTTCCCGCGGTGCTGGTGGCGATGCTGCTGCTCTGGTCGGGTGGTTATACGGCGAAAGTGCAGTGGACGTTGACGGTGGTGATTGTCGGTTTCTGGCTCGGTTTTTCGTTCGCGCTCAAAGACCGCGTTGTCTATCCGCTGCAAACCCTGTCAAATCTGCTGGCGGCTCTGCGCGAAGGCGACTTCTCGATCCGCGCCCGTGGCGCTTCCGTTGACGACGCACTCGGCGAAGCCATGATGGAAGTCAATTCGCTCGGCCAGATCCTTCGCGAGCAGCGGCTCGGCGCCCTCGAAGCGACCGCGTTGCTCAAGACCGTCATGCACGAGATTGACGTCGCCGTTTTCGCCTTCGATCACGAACAGCGCCTGCGGCTGGTCAATCGCTCCGGTGAACGTTTGCTTGACATGGCAGGCGAGCGAGCGATTGGCCGAAATGCCGAAGAGCTAGGGCTAGCCGAATGTCTGACCGGCGACGACGTGCGCACCATGCAGATGACCTTCGCCGGCGGCGCAGGCCGCTATGATGTGCGTCGCAGCACCTTTCGTGAGCGTGGCGTGCCGCACCAGTTGCTGGTGCTTTCTGATCTCAGTCGGGCATTGCGCGAAGAAGAACGACAGGCATGGCAACGCCTTGTGCGCGTTCTCGGCCACGAGCTGAACAATTCGCTGGCGCCGATCAAATCGATTGCCGGCAGCCTGGAAAGCCTGGTCGCTCGCGAACGTCCGCCCGATGATTGGAAAGAAGATATGCAGCGCGGCCTGAGCGTCATCTCGTCGCGCGCCGCATCGCTCAGCCGCTTCATGGATGCCTATGCGCGGCTTGCTCGTCTGCCTTCGCCGAAGTTGCAACCCTTGAGCATCGGCCCTGTGGTCGAGCGCGTCGCCAGCCTGGTTACGCGCCTACAGGTCAAGGTGATTGCCGGGCCTGAGATGGTGATTAATGCCGACGGCGATCAGCTTGAACAGTTGCTGATTAACCTGCTGCGCAACGCCGTGGACGCGGCGATGGAGACAGGCGGCGGCGTGCAGATTGGCTGGCGCAGGACGAACGGTAATCTTGAAGTCGCGGTTGCCGACGAAGGCCCCGGCCTGTCGAACACAGCGAATCTCTTTGTGCCTTTCTTCACGACGAAGCCCGGCGGGTCGGGCATCGGCCTTGTCTTAAGCCGGCAGATTGCCGAAGCGCATGGCGGCACGCTGGCGCTTGAGAATCGCCAGGACCGACGTGGCTGCGTGGCGCGCCTGCGGCTGCCGCTTTAAACCCTCTCCTGTTGTATCATCCTAACCAATGAGAATCTTCGCGATTGGCGACCTGCATCTGGCAGGCGGCACAGACAAAACCATGGATCGCTTCGGCGACCACTGGCGCGACCACGACCACAAGATATTTGATGCGTGGGAGCGCCTGTCCCAAGATGATGACCTGCTGTTGATCGCCGGCGACACCAGTTGGGCGATGCGATTGAATGAAGCCCTGCCTGACCTGACGCGCATCGGTCGAATGCGCGGGCGCAAGCTTATGATCAAAGGCAACCACGATTACTGGTGGGACTCGCTCGCCAAGCTGCGCCGCGCCGTTGATCCGTCTATCGATTTTCTTCAAGCAAGCGCCATCATCATCAACCGTGTCGCCATCGCCGGCACGCGCGGCTGGAATTGCCCCGATGATTCTCTCTTGAGCGAGCAGGATCAAAAGCTGTATGAGCGAGAAGTCGGACGCCTGCGCGCGGCGCTGCAAAGCTTGATCGGCAGGACGGATGAATATGACCGCTTGATCATCGTCTTGCACTATCCACCAACCAACGACCGCCATGAGCCGAGCGGCTTCACCGAATTGATTGACGAATTCAATGCTGACGCTTGCGTCTACGGCCACCTGCACGGCGAGTTCATCAAGACCGGATTGACCGGCCTCAGGCAGCGAACGCTTTATTATCTGGTAAGCGCTGACGCGGTCTCTTTCACTCCGCTTGAGATTCCAGTGACTCGACAATCGCCGGCGTGATGTCGGTAAGCGATTGGACGCGCGCGGCGATGAATTCACGCGCCGGGCCGAAGGCGAGCGTCGCCACGGGATTCAGGGTGTGAACCCGCGTCGAGTGATCTTCGATGTTGCCGTGATCGCTGGTGAGCATCACGGTCTGCCGCGTCAGATCGGCGGTTTCCAGCACGGCGCGCACGAAGCGCGTCAGCCGCGGGATGTGTTCGCGGACGAGCCGATAAGCCAGCTCACGGTCGCGCTCATGGCCGATGCGGTCGGTGATGAAGTGCTCGTAGAGCGTGAAGTCGTGCGCGGCGGCGACGCGGGCGAGATTGGCACCGGCTTCCTCTGGCGTCAGCGGTTCGACCGCGATGCCGCGCTCGATCAGGAAGTGATTCGTGAAGTCGTGGCTGACGGCGCGGCCCGCCGTCAGGTCTTCGAGCACGCGCAAGCGCACGCCGGCAGACAATGCCGCCACGGTCGTTGCCGAAATAAAGCGCGGCAGGTTGTCGAGGTAGCTGCTCGTATAAGCGTTGGCGAAGGTGACGACGCGGCCTCGCGCCATCAGTCTTCGATAAATCGAATGCTCGGCGAGCGCCGCTTTCAGGCGAGGCGAAGGGTAGCCGTGCAGATGACGGCCAATCAATTGAGAAGCATTCACCCCTGTGAGAATCGTTGTCTGCCCGGTCGCGCTCTGCGGCAATCCTTCAACACCCAGTCGCGTATCAGTGATCGCCATCCGCCCGTCATAGGGCAAGCGTGGGTGCTCGTCTGCGAAGATCGAAAAGAATTCGGACGCTAACCCGTCGAGTGGATTCTGCGCCCCTCGCCTACCGATACCAACGCCATCAACGAAGATCAGAAGAACGGACATAATGTGAAAGGGGCGAAAAAGTGAAAGGGCGAAAAGGCAAAGAGGGAAGGGCGAATTCTGCGTGATTTCCCAGCCTTTTTCGCTGGTTTCCCTTTTGCCTTTTCGCCCTGAGAAGCCGGGTCACTCTTCTTCAGCGACGCGGACGCGGCCTTCTTCGACCGCTTTCTGGACGATCTTCTGGGCGATCTGCGCCGGCACTTCGTCGTAATGGTCAAGCTCCATTATAAACGAGCCGCGCGCGCCGGTGATCGAATTCAGCGTCGACTGATAGGACAACATTTCCGACAGCGGCACCTGTGCTTTGACAACCGACTGCGTGCCCTTCGAATCCATGCCCTGGACTCGTCCGCGCCGCGAGTTGATGTCGCCGAGGATGTCGCCGGAGGCTTCCTGCGGCGCAGTAATCTCGACGT
>JBJMGU010000074.1:0-13633 GCA_045807765.1 Blastocatellia bacterium | reverse complement strand
GAAAGTCGCGTTTGAAGGTTCATTGTACGCTGCGCTACAAATCTGCGTCTGCTCGTTTCAACCGCCGCAGCCGCCGCAACCGCCGCCGCAGCCACCGCTACAACTGCTACTGCTACAACTGCTGCCACCACCGCAACCGCTGCTCGAAGCGCTGCTGCCCGTGGCGACCGGCGGTCGCAAGGCGGCTTTCAAGTCCGACCACGAATCATTGGTGAAGGCTAGCGCCTCGATGCCGAATAAGCCGATGGCCAGCGCCACGTCGCCGCTCGCCAGTCGTTCGGGCTGCGTGCGCGCCGCCATCTGCAAGGCGACGCTTTCACCGCGAAGCTGGGTCAGCGCCTGATTGCCCAGCCGCGTGCGCGCCGGGCGCGAGTTGATCACAACCAGCGTGATGATGCCTGTGACGATGCAGAGGAGAATCAAGAACCCGACGGGCCGGTTGCGCGAGACGCCGACGAAAGCCTTGGCGACGCCGAGCAACAGCAGCGCCAGCATCAGCAACCCTGAAACGGTGCGCGCTGTGAGCCAGCGCTGGTCGTCGGGAATCAAGCCCGCTTGCTTCAACTGCGAGGCGAGGCGGTCTGTATGCGGCATCAACAGTAACGACGAGCGAATGTCGTTGATCTGCCGCGTGCTGGTCGACGAGATCGCGTGATGCACGGCCTTTTCAAACCAATGCGCGCCCGCCGGCAGCGGCCCGCTCGTCGAAACCGTGTGCGCCGAGCCTGACACTTTAAGCAACTGCCGCTGCGCCAGCATGGCGATGGCGGCGTCAATCGCCTGTCGCGCGCCGCCGCGCAGGTAAGCCGCTTCGTACGGGTCGAGATCGATGTGTCGCTGGTCTGACCAGCGCGGGCTGACGAGCGCCCGCTTGAGCAGCCGCGCAAGGATTGCCGCGGCAATCATCAAGACAACGTAGAGCTTCAGGAATTGCGGGCCGGGCATGTCGAGCGGGTTGATTTGAAGCAGCACCATCATGGCGTTCACTCCATCGTTGAAACAATCTCCGCGGCGCGAGCGATCACCGCAAGCGCGCGGTCATAGAGCGCCGGCAGGTCGTCCGACGGATCGGCTTCGCGGCGCAACGCGGCGATACGCGCAAGCGTCGCGCGGTCAAGATCGAACGCCTCGGCGGCAGCCTCTAAGACAGCTGCGGAGGTCGCTTCTGACGGCGCGTCTCGATTCGCCAGTTGTAACATCGCGGCGAAGTCGACCTTGAGCGACGCGGCCACCTCGGCGAGCGTCGTCGCCAGCGCTTGCGTGTCATCGAAGATGGAAAGGTAACGCCGCCGCAGTCGCAGCTCGCTGTTGCGCAGGTCCTGCTCGATGCGCAAGCGAATCTGTTCGCGCGACACTTGAATGTCGGCGAAGGGATTGGCGCCCGCCAGCACCAGGTGATGCCGCGCAATGTCGAGCAGTTTTGTCGGGAAGGTTACAGAGAGCCGCGCAACTTCAGCGGGCCGGATGACGAACGGCTCGACGCGCCAGGCGCGCCACGCGGCGCGCAAGGTAGGGGCGATTACCGCAAGCGCCGCCGCCTGCGTGTCGTTAAGCAAGACGACGATGTTGATGTCGCTTTTGCCGGGGCGGTAGCGACCACGCGCCAGCCCGCCATAAAGGATCAGACCGGCGAGATTCGTTCCCGCCGCCCGCGCCAGGTCGTCGCCGAGTCGCGCGATGGCGGTGCGAATCTCCGGCGGCGCTTCGATGTTGTCGAGCGCCGCGGCGCTCTGCGTTTCGGCCATGCGAATTCTCCTCTTGCCATGTAGCGCAAGCTGGTCGCTTGAGCAGAGAATCGCGCAAGCTAACCGCCTTGCGCCACATGGCTCATTCAGATGCGTTGTCAGGTTGAGCCAGCCGCACACGCAGCGCTCGATGATTGCCTTGCTGGCCGATCACCTCGGCATCAAACCGCGGATTGTTCGTAAACACCGATTGATTGCCCGCCGTAGTAATGACGATCAAGCTGGCTTCGCTGTCGAGCGCTGCGACGACTTCTCGAAGCTCGAACGAGTTCAAGCCTTCGCCGCGCTCGGGGCTGGTAACAGCGCGGCCCGCGCCGTAAAAGACCGGCGCATAATTCTTGTCCTGATAAAACGTCATCTTCTCGCCGGGCCGCAACTCGGCGGCGACCGCGAGCGACAGCCGCTTCAGTCCTTCTGTTTCGTTCAAATGCGGCAGCAGTAACATTGTAGCTCCGACTACTAAGCTCAAGAGGGTCGTCGCCGCGCCGATCACCACTGCGGGCCGCTTGCCAATGGCCATTGCTGTTGCCGTCAGCAGCGCCAGCATCAGCGGCGCAACGTAAAAGATCGCATGGAAGTTAAAGGCGAGCAGCGCCTCTTGTCGCAGATAGACCGGCAAGGCAATGGCTAAGGCGATGGCGCTGGCCGCCGTCAGCCACGCGGCGACCTGGAGCAAACGGTCGCGCTCGCCGCGCCAGAAGCGCTCGATCTCGACTCCGACGATGATGGCCAGCGCCGGGAACGCCGGCAGAATGTAGCTCGGCAGCTTCGATTGCGAGATCGAAAAAAAGATCAGCGGCACGAGCAGCCATACCCACGCCAGCGTCAGCAGCATATCTTGACGTTCGCCGCTGCGCGCCTTGATACGTCGCAGACGCGTCATTGCCGGTAGCAGAAAAAATGTCCACGGCAGCAGCCCCGCAACCGTCACTGCGGGAAAAAACCAGAAGGGCTGCGGGTGCTGATAGCGGTTCGTCAGGAAGCGCCGGAAGTGATGCTTGATGATGAAATCGTCAACAAAGGCATGGCCGTTAGCAATCGTCACCGGCACATACCACAGCGATATAACAGCGATGAAGATTACAAAGCCCGCGGCCCATGCGCGCCAGCCCAACGCTTGAGGCCGGCGCGTTAGGCCATAAGCGATGATCGCGATGCCGGCAATCAGCAAGATGCCGATCAGCCCTTTCGCCAGCACCGACAATCCTGCGGCGACGGCAGCCATCAGCCAATAAACTAGCCGCTCGCGTCCCGCGCGCATCGCGCAAAGATAGATGCTCAGCAGCGCCACGGCGACCGTCGCCGTAAACGTCATGTCCATGATGACAGCGCGCGAAAACCCAATGAAGAAAATATTCGTCGCCAGCGTCGCGGCGATGATCCATGCGAGCCGTGCGGATAGGGTTCGAGCAACGGCGTGATAAAGAAACGCCACGCAGGCGAGCGCCGCCAGCGCCGATGGCAAGCGCGCCGCAAACTCGTTGACGCCGAACAAACGGAACGCGCCGGCAAGGACCCAGTAGAGCAATGCCGGCTTATCGAAAGCCGGCGCGCCGGCGACGCGCGGCGTGACGTAATCACCGGTGGTGAACATCTCGCGCGCGACTTCGGCAAAGCGCGGCTCGTCTGGGCCGAGCAGCGACAATTGCCCGAGCCCGAAAAAGAAGGCAATGGCCACCATGCCGAGCAGTGCCGCTAGCGCCAGACCGCGCCGCCGGTTGCGCGTGACAGTAGCCGTTGAGTTTTCTTCCTCTTGAATTTCCTGAAGCGCCGTCGTCATTACCCCCTCAAGCTACAGGCGAGCCTGCCGCCTTGCACCATCACGATTTTCATTTTGTCTGGTGCTTGCCCGCCATGCTTTTACCACACGCTGCGCGGTTCACGAAACGGCGCGCGCCGCTGCTGCGCCGATTGCCGCTGCGCGGAAGCGCGTGCTAGACTCGCCATTCATCCGTGCAAAGATTCGGAGCCGGTTCAATTCTCATGAAGTGTTTGTCAAAGGTGTTTGCCGCCGCGCTGTGCGGGTTGCTGATGGTCGCTGTCGGCGCGGCTTCCGCGCAGGCCGCCGACGCCTTGCCGGGCCTCGGCAGAGTGCGGATCGCACAGAGCCCGCCCGACGCTCAGCAGTCAGAAGATCAGCAGACGAAGCAAGAGAGAAAGCGCGAGCGGCGCGAGCGCCAGCAGCAGGACGCCCCCAAAGATGCGGCGACGCCGCCGCCCGCAAACAAGCCTGCCACTCCGAAGATCAACACCGAGTTCGGTGATACGGTCGAGATCATCGCCGACAACCAGACCAAGACCGGCGACCTGTTCGTCTATGAAGGTTATGTCAATGCGACGCTCGGCGAGATACGCTTGCAGGCCGATCACGTCACCTTCAACGGCACCACCGGCGATATGACCGCCGAAGGCAACGTCATCTTCGATCACGGCGCCGATCAGCGCGTTACCGCGCGCCGCGCCGAGATCAACTGGAAGACGCGGCGCGGCACCTTCTGGGAGACCACAGGCTTTACCAACCGCACGCAGACCGGCGAATACATCTTCTTCACGGCGGCGCGCGTCGAGAAGACCGGCGTGGCGACTTACGAACTCTATGACGCAGACGTGACGGCGTGCGAAGACGTCGTGCCCAAGTGGGGCTTCCATGCGCGCCGCGCCGAATTGAAGATGGGCGACCGCATCATCCTTCACAACTCGGTCTTTCACATCAAGACGCTGCCGGCCTTCGTGCTGCCCTACGCCTGGATACCGGCGACGCGCAAAGAGCGCAAGTCGGGATTCCTGTTGCCTTCGACCGGCACATCGACGCAGAAGGGGCGCACGCTGAAGCTGGCTTACTATCAAACGCTCGGCGACTCTGCCGACATCACCATCCGCACGGACATTTACACCCAACGCGGGCTCGGATTCGGGGCTGAGTTTCGCGCCCAGACCGACGAACGCTCCTATATGCGTATCGGCATCTTTGCGGTCAAAGACCGCTTGTTCGGGCCTGCCGGGCCGAGCCAGGGCGGCACCGCGTTTGTCGGCGAAGGCCAGCAGTACTTGCCGCACGGATGGGTCGCCGTCGGCAATGTGTCTCTGGTTACAAATCTACAATTCCGTCAGGTCTTCAGCGACGACATCAGCCAGATCATTGACCCGCGCCGCGAATCGACGTTTTACGCCTACAACAACACGCCGAACTTCAGCTTCAACTTCCTGGCGAAGAACGAAACGACGACGCTCTTTCGCCCGAGCCGTGATGCGGCCAACGTCGGCGGCGGCAGCAACTTTGACGTTCGCATTCGACAAGCGCCGCAGATTGATATGACCTTTTACCCGCGCCGCGTCTTTGACTCGCTGCCGATCTACCTGTCATTCGACGCCAGCCTCGGCGCGCTCAAGCGCCAGGAGGTCGTTGACAGCAGCGATGTGCTGGCGACGCCGGCTGCCGTGCAGCGCTTTGACTTTCAGCCACGGCTTACTGTACCGCTGGCGACCATCGCCGGCATCGCCATCACGCCGAGCTTGAGCGTTCGTGAGACATATTACACAAGCAGCCTCGACCCGACGGTGCCGGCGTTCGACCCCGACCGCTTCGCCACGTCGCTGGCCGACTCGCGGTTTGACCCGGCCAGCGCGGCTTATGATCCGCTGGTGCGTTTGTTCGACCTGGGAACGCAGAATCGTGTGCTCAACGACAGCCAGTCGCGTCACTACACGGAGCTTGCCGTAGACATTCGTCCGCCGGCGTTCGCCAAGACCTACACCAACGACGATGGCTCGCCGCGCTTCAAGCACTTGATCGAGCCGATGCTCACCTATCGCCTGATTCGCGGCGTCGGCGACGAGTTCAATCGCATTATCCGCTTCGACGAGCGCGACGCCGTCGCCAACACCAACGAGTTCGAATACGGCATGGTGAATCGCTTTTACACGCGGCGCAGTTCGGCGGACGTCTATCAGAAGCGCGGCAAGCGGCGGCGCTCGGTCACAGGGGATATGCAGCCGGTCGTGCCCGGCCAGCGCGACAAGGCGAACAAGAAAAACAAGAAGAACCGTGCGCCCGACGATCAAAGCGCGCCTGACAAACCGCCCGCTACTACGGACGCGACAGCTCAAACGGCTGACGCGGCGGCAAAGCGACCTGAGCTTGAGGCCGGACAGTCAACTGAGATGACGCATGGCGGCCAGACCCGCGCCCAGCGCAACAACGCGCCGGACGGGCGCGACGATGAAAATGTAGGCAAGACTACAAACGACAAGCGTGGCAAAGCCGCTGACGCCGCCGCCAATGATGCCGACAGCGCGGCAGATGCGGACGCGCCACTGGCGCAAAGCGCGGCGAGTAACGAAGACGCCCCGGCGCAGGCTTATGAGTTTCTGACCGTCAAGGTGGCGCAAAAATATTTCATTGATCGCACCTTCGGCGGCGCGCTCATCGAAGGTCAGCGCAATCAGTTCTATCCCCTCAACACGCTATCGGGGTTTACCTTTGGCGGGCAGGCGCGGAGCTTCTCGCCGGTCAACGTCGCCGTGCATTACCGCCCGCTGTCGAGCGTCTATGCCGACCTGCGGATGGACGTCGGCGCCGAAGACGGGGCGGTACGCGACGTGATTGTCGGCGGCGGCTATCGCGCCGAGAAGTTCGCGGTATCGGCGGATTATTACCTGTCGCGGCGCATCGAGGTTGCTCCGAACAGCTTTGAGCCGGGAACCTTTCCGGGAAACGCCGTGGATGTCGGCGTGGAGTTCGGCGATGGCTTGCGCGGATGGTATGGCGGCACGCGCATCAGCTATGATTTTACCGACCGCTTCCTGAGCGCCGAGCAGGTCTCGACAGGCCGGCTGCTGCGCTCGCGCAGTTACCTCGGCCATGCGTGGGACTGTTGCGGCGTGCAGTTCAACTATGGCACCTTCAAGGCGGGTCTGAGAAACGAGAGCGCCTTTTCTTTCACCTTCACGCTCGCCGGCCTCGGCACGCTTGGCACAGATCAGTTCGGCGGCGCCGGCAGCAGCCGCAAGGCCAAGAAGCGCCTCGGCAACAACAACGATTTCTAGCGGCCACGGCGTTATGAAAATACGACGCAACGAGACAGGTTTTCTGGTCGTGCTCGAGGCGGGCGACGAGATGATCGCGTCGCTCAGGAAGCTGGCCGAGGCCGAGCGCATCGGCGAAGCCTCGTTTACGGCCATCGGCGCGGTGCGCGATGTCGTGCTCGGCTACATCGCGCTGGAAACCAAGAGCTATCTGCGGCGCGAGCTGGGCACGGATTCGATGGAACTGGTATCGGCCATCGGCAATCTGGCGCGCCTGGATGGCGAGCCCGTCGTGCATTGTCACGCGACGGTCGGCGACCGCGAGATGCGCGTCTATGGCGGCCACCTCTTTCAAGCGGTGGCGTCGGTGACGGTCGAGATTTTCCTGCGCGTCTATGACGGCGAGATCACCCGCCGCTATGACCCGGCGAGCGGCGCCAACACCATTCAACTTTGATCGCTTGTCTGGGCGAGCGCCCCTCTTGCGCCGCGCCAAAGCCTCAGGGCATTATTATTGACAGGGTAGGGCATTGATGGTACGTTAGCCGTGAAATTCCGTTCGGCTTTGCCCCCCTGGCTAGATTCTTATGAGAAGCAGAAGCGGTTACAACAGCGACCACCGCAAGACGGAGATTCTCGCGGCGATTGTCCGGGCGCACGTCGCCACGGGTCAGCCGGTCGGTTCGCTGTCGCTGGCGCAGCAGTCGAGCGAGCGTTTGTCATCGGCGACGATTCGTAACATCTGCGCCGAGCTTGAAGACGAAGGCTACCTGACGCATCCGCATACGTCTGCCGGGCGCATGCCGACCGACAAGGGTTACCGCTTCTATGTTGACAATGTGATTCGCTCGACGCCGCTCACCGAGTCAGAGGCCGCGCGCATCAACGCTTACCTGCTCGACGAAGAGACGCTGCGCAGCCCTGAACGCTTGATGGAGCGCACGAGCCGTCTGCTGTCGCAGTTGTCCGACAATGTCGGCATCGTTATTTCGCCGTCGATTGTCAGGGACATCCTGCACCACATCGAGTTCGTGCGGCTGCCGGATGGGCGCATCCTCGCCATCACGGTATCAAGCGCAGGCCGCGTGCAGGATCGCTTGATCCACGTCGAAGGCGACTTCACGCAGGCCGAGCTGAATCGCACGGGTCGCTATTTGATAGAGAATTTTCGCGGCTGGACGCTTGATGAAATTCGTGACGAACTGCTGCGGCGCATGGGCGAAGAGAAAGCGCTTTACGACCAGTTGCTGCGCAATGCCATGCTCTTGTGCAGCCAATCGCTGCAAGACGGCGATCAGCCGGACGTATTCATCGAAGGCGCATCGAACATCATCGCCAAGCCGGATTTTACGGACGCCGAGCGCATGCGGGCGCTGTTTAAGATGTTTGAAGAGAAGAGTCGCATGGTGCGTATACTCAACGAGTGCATCATCAGTGCCTGCCGCCAGGCGGTCGGCGTGCGCATCGGCAGCGAGAATGACTCCGCCGACTTGCGCGATTGCACGGTGATTGCCTCGCCATGTTTTTACACCGGTGGCGGCGCGGTCGGCAGCCTCGGCGTCGTCGGGCCGACGCGCATCGAGTACGAGCGGCTCATTAGTGTCGTAGATTACATTGCCAGATTGTTCGCGCGGGTGCTGAATACGAACAGCCCGACGCCGTTTGCGGCGCGAACGCTGTAGAGTGAATGCCCGGATGTGCTGTGCAGGGAATTGAGTTAGAGATGAGTAAACAGGATAACGAGCCAAAGGAAGTACCAATTGAGTTCTCTGACAACGCAGAAGAATCGGTAGCCAGCGACGATACCTTAGCGCCAGATGATCCGCCAGAGAGCGATCCGCCCACCGAGGCTGACGGCGATAGCGACCGCCTGGCGGCGTTGCAAGCGCAGATTGATGCGCTGACGCAGGAACGCTCGATGCTGCTCGACCAGCGCTTGCGCACGCAGGCGGAGTTTGAAAACTACCGCCGCCGGGTTGACCGCGAACGCGCGGAGACCTACGCGCGGTCACGCGCCGAAGTCGTGCTGGAACTATTGCCGGTGATCGATAATTTCGAGCGCGCCCTGGCCAGCCTTGAGCATAGCGGCAACGACGCCAAGAGCTTGCATGAAGGCATCGAGTTGATTCACCGCCAGCTTAACGACGCGCTGGCGAAGTTCGGCCTTCAGCCGGTTGAATCCGTCGGACAGGCTTTCGACCCGAACGTTCACGAAGCGGTGTCGGCAGAGCCTTCCGAAGAGCACGAAGAGAACACGGTAATCGCCGAGTTCCAGCGTGGCTATAGGCTGGGCGAGAAACTGTTGCGCCCGGCGAAAGTGAAAGTCGCCTCAACCCCTGAGAAGTAGTGAGCAGGAAGCAGGAGGCAGTCCAGAGGATATGCAACCTGTCTTGATGATGAGCAGCGAATAACAACTGCTTCCTGCTTCCTGCTTCCTGCCTCCTGATGTGATTCCGCCCCTACCCTAGTTCGCCCCAGCCCCGCTGCCTTTCCCGTTTGGGAATTTTAGGAGGCCAGATTTATGGGCAAAGTCATCGGCATAGACCTCGGAACCACCAACTCGTGTGTGGCCATACTCGAAGGCGGCGTGACACAGATCATTCCGAACAAAGAAGGTGGGCGGACGACGCCGTCGGTCGTCGCCTTTACCGAGAAAGGCGAGCGGTTGATCGGCCAGATCGCCAAGCGCCAGGCCATCACCAACTCGGCCAACACCATCTATGCAGTCAAGCGTTTGATCGGGCGCAAGTTCAACTCGCAGGAAGTGCAGCGCGCGATGGAAGTCTGCGCCTACGAGATCACCGAGGCGTCGAACGGTGATTGCCGTGTACGGGTGCGCGGGCGCGATTACTCGCCGCCGGAAATCTCCGCCATCCTGCTGCAACGGCTCAAGCTCGCCGCCGAAGAGTTCCTCGGCGACGAAGTCACCGAAGCCATCATCACGGTGCCTGCCTACTTCGACGACATCCAGCGGCAGGCGACCAAAGACGCAGGCAAGATCGCCGGCCTCAACGTCCACCGCATCATCAACGAGCCAACCGCCGCGGCCCTGGCTTACGGACTGGGCAAGCGCGACCACGAGAAGATCGCGGTCTATGATCTTGGCGGCGGCACCTTCGACGTGTCGATCATGGAGATGAACGACGGCGTCTTCGAAGTGCTATCAACCTGCGGCGACTCGTTTCTCGGCGGCGAGGACTTCGACCAGCGCATCGTTGACTGGATGATCGAGACGTTTAACGAAGAGACCGGCATCGATCTGCACAACGACCGGCTGGCCTTGCAGCGCTTGAAAGAGGCCGCCGAGCGCGCCAAGTGCGAGCTATCGACGGTAAGCGAAGCGCAGATGAATCTGCCGTTCATCGCCGCCGACCCGACCGGGCCGAAGCACTTCAACAAGACGCTGACGCGCGCCAAGTTTGAAGAGCTGGTTGCCGATCTGGCCGAGCGCACGGTCGAGCCTTGCCAGAAAGCCTTACGCGATGCCAAGCTGAGCGCCGCGCAGGTGACGAAAGTTTTGCTCGTCGGCGGTCAGACGCGTTCGCCCATTATCATCAGCCGCGTGCGCGAGATTTTTCAGCGCGAGCCTTCGATTGAGATCAACCCCGATGAAGTCGTCGCCATCGGCGCGGCCATTCAGGCCGGCGTGCTGTCGGGCGACGTCAAGGATTTGATCCTGCTCGACGTCATCCCGCTCAGCTTAGGCATCGAAACGCGCGGCGGCTTGTTCACCAAGATCCTTGAGCGCAACTCGACGATCCCAACCAAAAAGAGCTTGATCTTCACGACCGTCGCCGACAACCAGCAGGTCGTCGAAGTCCACGTCCTGCAAGGCGAGCGCGAGATCGCCGTCGGCAACCGCAGCCTGGCGCGCTTCGAGCTGGTCGGTATCCCAACCGCGCCGCGCGGCCTGCCGCAGATCGAAGTCTGTTTCGAAGTCGACGCCGACGGCATCGTCTCGGTATCGGCGCGCGACAAGATGACCAGTCTGGAACAGGCCATGCGCATCACGCCGTCTTCGGGGCTGTCGGCGTCAGAGATTTATGACTTGATCGAAGAGGCGGGCCGTAACCATGAAGTTGACCGCCGGCTGAAAGAGGTCATCCTGTCGCGCAATCGCCTTGAAGGCTTGATGCACAACACGGCGCGCTCGTTCAGCGAGTTCGGCTGGATGCTGTCGCAAAACGATCAGGATTTCGTGCGCCAGTCGCTCGACAACGCGCGCCGCGCCGTCGTTTCTGAAGACGGCACAGAGGTGCGTTACGCGCTCGAAGAGTTAGAGAGAGCGGCGCGCCTGATCACGGACGCCATGTTCCGCCCTACGGGGATGTCGCCCGGCTCTGGCTCAAGCGTGGAAGACGAAACGGCCACGCCAGTTACAGAAGTGTCGTAAAGTTTGCTATACTCTGGTTTCTGGTTCTCGGCCCGGTTGTTGCAAGTGAATCAAGGGTCGAGAACCAGGAATAAGAAACTATAAATCAGGGACTAAATCGATTGAGCAGCAAACGCGACTACTACGAAGTGCTGGGCGTGACGCGCACGGCCAGTGAACAGGAACTGAAACAGGCATACCGCCGCCTCGCCGTCCAATACCACCCGGACAAAAATCCCGGCGACCATACTGCCGAGGAGAAATTCAAAGAGATCAACGAAGCCTATCAAATACTGTCGCAGCCCGAGGTGCGCTCGCGTTACGACCGCTTTGGCCACGCCGGGGTCGGCGCGGCGGCGCAGGCCGGCGCAGGTTTCGGGCAAGGCTTTCCGGGCTTTGAAGATATCTTCGAGATGTTCGGCTTCGGCGATATGTTCGGCGGGCGCGGCCAGCGGCGCGGCCCGCAACGCGGCGCCGATTTGCGCTATGACATCGAGATCACGCTCGAAGAAGCGGCGCAGGGCGTCAAGACCAAGATTCGCGTGCCGCGCCTGGAGCATTGTGATGTCTGTCACGGCAGCGGCGCGGCGGAAGGCTCGCAGCCCGTTCGCTGTTCGACCTGTGGCGGCAGCGGTCAGGTGCGTTATCAGCAAGCGTTTCTCAGCGTCATGCGCACCTGCTCGACCTGTCGCGGCAGCGGCAAAGTGATTAAGAACCATTGCCGCGCCTGTCACGGCGAAGGCCGCGTCGAGCGCGAAAAGACGCTCGAAATCAAGATGCCTGCTGGCGTTGATAACGGTTCGCGGCTGCGCATCGCCGGCGAAGGCGAAGCCGGCGACCCCGGCGCGGCGCGCGGCGACCTCTACGTCATTGTCCATCTCAAAGAACACGAGACGTTCGAGCGGCGCGATGCCAACCTCTACTGCTCGATTCCGATCTCGTTCACCGAGGCGGCGCTCGGCGGCGAGATTGGCGTGCCGACGCTTGAGGGCGAAGAGCGCGTGAAGATCGAAGAAGGCACGCAGACCGGCACCATCTTTCGTCTCAAGGGCAAAGGCATGCCGGTGCTGGGCGGGCGCGGGCACGGTGACCTCTACGCCGCGGTCAACGTCATCACGCCGACCAGCCTGTCGCGTGAGCAGAAGAAGCTGCTTGAAGAACTGGCGAAGCTCGAACGCGAGAACCCCACAACCGACCGCGGCATCATGGACAAGGTGAAAGACATCTTCGGCTGATTCACACCGCAAGCAAAAGCGCGAAGGTCCGTAGAGCATGACGACTCTACGGGCCTTCATCTTTTGAATACAGGTGGCGCTCGCGGCTAAAGGCTCAAGCCGGCGCGCTCGCTCCGCCCGACCTGCGCCGCTGCTTGATGCGGATCGGCGTGCCGAAGAAGCCGAACTCTTCGCGCAGACGATTCACCAGGTAGCGCTCGTAGGAGAAGTGCAGTTTCGCTTTCGGGGTGCGCGACGAAGTAAAGACGACAAACGTCGGCGGGCGCGTGCCGGCTTGCGTGATGTAGAGAACGCGGACCGGGTACTTGGAGCGCGTCGTGGCGCGCGGTTGTTCCAGGTGGCGCTCGAAGAAGCGGTTCAGCTCTGAAGTCGAAATGCGCTTGGCGCGTTCTTCATGTGCCTTTTTGGCGAGCTCAAGCAGGTTGGTGACGCGCTGGCCGGTCTTGGCTGAGATAAAGGCGACCGGCGCGTAATCCGCGAACTTCATCATGTCGCGAATGCGGCGCTCGTAAGCGCTCGTCGTGTGCGTGTCCTTTTCGATGGCGTCCCACTTGTTGACGGCAATGATCAGGCTGGCGCCGGCTTCGTGAGCGTAGCCGCCGATGGTGGCGTCGAGCGCCGTCGGGCCTTCGATCGCATCGATCAACAGGATGGCGACGTCAGCCTGTTCAAGATGGCGACGAGCCATAACCACAGAAATCTTTTCGGCGACCAGCTCGGTCTTGCCTTTGCGGCGAATGCCCGCCGTGTCAATCAAGCGGAAGTGCGTGTCTTCGAATTCCAGGTCGGTGTCAACCGCGTCGCGCGTCGTGCCGGGGATTGGTGAAACGATGACGCGCTCGGCTCCGGTCAGGCGATTGACGAGTGACGACTTGCCGACGTTCGGGCGACCGACGATGGCGATGCGGATTTCGCGGCGCGTTTCCTCCTGGACTTCGGGTGCGGGCAACAGGTCGAGCGCCGCGTCGAGCATGTCACCGACGCCGTTGCCGTGCTCGGCAGAGACTGCAAAGACCGAAGCGAATCCCCAGCGCTCGAACTCCAGCGCATCGGCTTCCAGGCGCACGCTATCGACTTTGTTGGCGGCGACAAAGACCGGCTTGTGCACCGAGCGGGCCAGCTCGGCAAGCTCTTCGTCGAGTGGCGTGATGCCGGCGCGGGCATCGGTGACCAACAAGATCAAGCCGGCTTCTTCGAGCGCCGCGCGCGCCTGGCGCAGAATGTTGGCCGGGATCAACTCGGCGTCGTCGGGGATG
>JBJMGU010000073.1:0-54388 GCA_045807765.1 Blastocatellia bacterium | reverse complement strand
TCGCGCCCGTCATCTGCTGCCGGCGCCCGCAGGCGTCCGCGCTCAGGCCGTTGACGCGGCGGGAGCGATTGTGGATGATTTCGCTGTCGCCGAGCAGCCGCGTCTGATCAATGTCCTGAACGCGCCGTCGCCGGCGGCCACCGCGGCCCTGGCCATCGGCCATCTGATCATCGAAAAGCTGGCGGCACAGTTCTGAATCAGATATGAGTTATAAGCGATGAGACGAATCGATACGCCATTGCCGGGAGTCTGTTTGATTGAGCCGACGGTCTGGCGCGACGAGCGTGGCTTTTTCTTTGAGAGCTATCAAGAGATGAAATTTGCCGAGCTTGGCATCCGCGACCACTTCGTGCAGGACAACCATGCGCGCTCTGTGCGTCACACGCTGCGCGGCCTGCATTACCAGATCCATCGCTTGCAGGCAAAGCTCTGCCGCGTCATTCAAGGTGCGGTGCTGGATGTTGTCGTTGATGTGCGTCGGGGCTCGCCGACATTTGGCTGGCACGTTGCCGAGGAGTTGTCCGCCGAGAATCAGCGCATGGTCTATGTGCCGCCGGGCTTTGCGCACGGCTACGCGGTGCTGACCGACACCGCCGAATTTCTTTATAAGTGCAGCGATTACTACTTCCCGCAGTACGAGCGCGGCATCTTGTGGAGCGACCCGGCGCTCACCATAGACTGGCGCGTCGCCCGTCCGTTGCTTTCGACGAAAGACCGGGCACATCTGCCGCTCGCGGCCATCCCGGCCACAGACCTGCCGGTTTACAAAGCCTCCTAGCCGCCGTACAACTATTGTTGACAGAAGAATAAAAAGGAAAAAAACCGTTGACTTTTGCAAGCCCATGTCCTATTCTGGGGCTGCCATTTTCGGCGTTGCACAGCCATCACTTGCCCGAGCGATTGCTGTTGAGAGAAAGGTTATGAGATTACCATTTAGAGAATTGAAAACACTGCTCAGCCTCCTGTTGGCCTTCACTGTTACCAGCCTGTTCACGCTGCGCGCTTACGCGGCGGATGAAGTGAAAGTACCTGTCAACGACCCTGCCGCCGTGCAAGATTGCACCGGCACCTTGACGATCAAAAGCGGCAAGGTGATGGTCAATGGCAACGAGGCCCAGACCGGCGCCACAGTGATGAATGGCAGCGTCATTGCGACGAGCGATAATGGCGGCGTCATCATTGACCTGGGCGCGCTCGGGCGCATTGAGCTTGGCCACCACACGACCGTGACGGTGAACTGCGCGGCGGGGATGATTCAAGGGCGGACGACCTGCGGCGGCAGGGTGCGCATCGAAGACCGCGCCGGTCAGGTGAATGTGACCGTCCCGAAGGTTGAAACCATCCTGCCCAGCAAAGACAAGACCTTTGACGACCCGGTGGAATTCACGGCGCCAGCCGGCAGCAGCATCATGATCGAATGCGGCAGCCGCAAAGCCGGTGGCTTGCTGCTAGGGCCTGGGCTGATTGGGCTGTTAGCCCTGATTGGCGTCGGCGCGGCAGTCGCCGTCGGTGTGGCGCTCGGCAATGGTGACACTTCGGCAGTGGGCCGTCAGCCGGTCAGCGGCTCTTAAGCGCGCCGCCCGGCCCTGAGATTGTGCCGGCGATTTTCAGAAAGCCTCGACGAATCACGCGTCGGGGCTTTTCCTTGCCCGTCCCCGCTTTCGACTTGCCCGGGCGAAGCGGTTTTGCCAGAATATCTTGCCATAACGGTGCCTATCGCGCGGCCACCCTGCGGCGCGGCGCAAAGCGAAAATCATGATTAATCCGAGGAGGCGCAATTGAAGTTCACGCGATTTATTCCTCTCATCATCCTATGTGTACTGGCGCTGGCCAGCGCCACGCCGGCGCAATCGCCCATCGTCACTTTGCAACTCGGCTCTGACCAGATTGGCGTCGTCAAGACGTCGGTCGGCATCTCGACGCGCATCACCTTTCCCGAACCGGTCGCCGAGATCATCTGCGGCGATCTCTATAACGCGGCGGATGGCAAAGGCACCTTCGTCGTCGCCCGCAGCGGTTCGGATCAAAAACCTGGCAACGACATCTACGTCAAGCCGGTCGGCGCCAAGGGCCAGAGCAATATGTTCGTCAAAACCGGTGATGGTAAGCGTACCTACAATTTCGATTTGAATATTGTGCCGCCGGCGCAGGCGCACCGCGTCATCAATGTCACCGATGCCGCGCCAAACGCGACTTCCGGTGGCACTGATGGGGCACGGCCCGGCCCCTGTCCCGACGCCGACCGCATCCGCGCCGACGCCGAAGAGCAGGGCCGCCGCAAAGCCGATGAAATCCTGCGCAATGCCCGCCAGCAGGCTGACCGCATCACTGGCGAAGCCGAGGTCCGCATCAATGAGGCCCACCGCCAGTCTACAGACCGCGCCACACAGGAATCCGACCGCCGTTTCGTGCAAGCCCTGATGCTGCTGCGCGAGATCCGCATCGCTAACCCGAAGGTGACGACCAAGAAAAAAATCATCGTCTCGTTGGAGCCGTCGCGTGTCATGCTGCTCGGAGACAAGGCTTACATTCGCTACACGATTCAAAACGCCGGCGCCGAAGATTTCACCTTCAATGCATTGACCCTTGAGACCATCACCGGAACAGAGACCAAGCCGCTGACCGTCGAGGTGGTGCAGAACAAGTCGGAGAACCGGCTGACGGCGGGCGAGACCCTGACCGGCATCGTCGTCTTTGACCCGAAACAGATGGACGCCAAAGACAAGCTGGCCTTCTACCTGCGCGCCGAGGACCATCTGGAAATAACCCACGTTACGATTCAGTAAGTGTGATAGAATTGCCCGGTATGTCGAAAGTAATAGTCATTATATTGCTTGTGCTGGCGGCGCCGCTGCTGGTGCGGGCACAGACGACATTGAAGCCGCCGCCGCGCCCGCCCGTGCCGATGTCGCTTGAAGACCAGGAGCGCGCACGCAAAGAAGAAAGCCTGCGCCGTCAGGCTGCTGACGCGGCAGCGACGCCGGCATCGGCCCAACTCAAGGTGCCGATGGCTTCGACCAGCCGCCACATCTCGACCGGCAATGCGGCGTTCGACTCGATCATCTACGAAGCCTCGACGCAAAACGGCCTCGACCCCTGCTTGATTGTTTCGGTGATGCGTGCCGAGTCGGGATTCAATCGCATGGCGGTGTCGCCGAAAGGCGCTTCGGGCTTGATGCAGTTGATGCCGGCGACCGCCGAGCGCTTCGGCGTCAAGAACATCTTCGACCCGCGCGAAAATATCCTCGCCGCCGCCAGATATCTGCGCTGGCTACTCGACCGCTTCAGCGGCGACGTGCGACTGGCGCTGGCTGGGTACAATGCCGGCGAAGGCGCCGTCGAATTCTACGGCAACCGCATCCCGCCATTCCTTGAGACCCAGAATTATGTGCGGACGATCTATATGCGCTACAGCGGCCTGCACCTCGGCACCGCAACGGGCCAGCCGGCCACTGCCGCCACCCACCCCGTGACCTCCACACCCAGCGCCACCGAGCCGTCGAAAGAGACGAACCCTACCTACAATCAAATCATCCGCTTCACCTCCATCTCAGGCGATGCCGCCAAAATCGGCAACTGAATCGCCGCCCCGTTTCCAGGCGTTGAAACGCCTGGCTAAATTCATGCCGCCGCTACGCGGCGTCTACCCCACGTGTCGTTATTCCCATCACCCTCCAGTCGTTTTGTAAATAACCTTACTCTGTTCGCAGGGCGATGATCGGATCGACTTTCGTCGCGCGCCGCGCCGGCAGGTAGCAGGCCAGCAGGGTCACCGCAGCCAACAGCAGTGCGATGCCGGTGATGGTCCAGGGGTCGCTGGCGCTGACGCCAAACAGCATTCCCGATAGCAAGCGCATCGCCAAGAGTGCCGCGCCCGTGCCGCAGAGAATGCCGATGAGCGTCAATGTCATGCCCTGGCCAATTACCAGGCTGAAGATCTTGCGCCGCGGCGCTCCCAGCGCCATGCGGATGCCGATCTCGCGTGTCCGTTCCATAACGGAATAAGCAACCACTCCGTACAGACCGACCGCCGCCAGAAATAACGCCGTGACTGCGAATATGCCGAGCAACAGCAGGTTGAAGCGCGACGGCTTGAGCGACGTGGCGACTTGTTGTTCCATGGTCTCGACGTTGGTGACGATCACTTGCGAGGCTGCCGCCGCGACGCGCTGACGCACGGCGGCGGTAATCCCGCCAGCGTCCTGGCTGACACGAATCACGAAGTAGGTCGCCCAGCGCGGCTGCTGCATATAAGGCCAGTAGACCTCTGGCTCCGCCGACGCACCGACGTCAAAGCGCTGCACGTCACCGACGACACCGACAATCTGCATGGCTTCCTTCTGCCGCGGCAGCATCAGCCGCTTGCCCACAGGGTTGTCGCCGGCAAAGAAGCGCCGCGCCATCGTCTCATTGATCAGCGCAACCGCCGGTGCGCCCGCCTGGTCCGCCTCGGTGAACTCGCGGCCTTGCAGCACAGGGATCTGCATGGCGTGAAAGTAATCCGGGCCGACGTTGTAATACCGCGCACGCGGGTATTCGCCCGCCACCGGTGCCGGCTGCCCTTCGACGAGGAATTCGACCGGCTCGATGCCGCCGAACTCCGGGCCGGCAGAGGTAGCGCCCACCGCTTCGACGCCGGGAATGGTTTTGAACGCCTCGGTCATCCTTTGATAAAAGGCGACTACCTGCGGCTTCTTGTACTCTTCAAGAGGCAGGAAGAGTTGCACGGTGAGCATGTGTTCCGGGTTATAGCCCGGCTGCATGGTGGTCAACTTTATAAAGGTTCTGGCGAGCAGGCCAGCGCCGACCAGCAGCACCATTGCCAGGGTCACCTGCGAAACCACCAGGGCGCTGCGCAGGCCGAAGCCGATGCGCGAGCCGGAATCGCGCCCGCCCTCTTTGAGGTCTTCGACGAGATGGATGCGCGAGCCTTGCAGGCCGGGAGCGAGCCCGAACAGCACGCCCGTCAGCAGCGATACCAGGAAGGTGAAAGCGAGAACCGCGCCATCCAGCTTGATCTCGCCGGCGCGTGGCAGACGACCGGGGCTGATGGCGATAAACAGATCGATGAGCCAGAAGGCGACGACCAGACCGAGCGCGCCGCCTGTGAGCGACAGCACGACACTCTCTGTGAGCAACTGGCGGACGATGCGAAGTCGTCCGGCACCGAGCGCCGCCCGTATTGCCAGTTCTTTGCGCCGCGTCGCCGCTCGCGCCAGCAGCAGGTTGGCGACGTTGGCGCAGGCGATCAACAGCACCAAGCCCACCGCGCCTGCGAAGATGAGCAGCGCCGCACGCGTGTCGCCGACTTCGACCTCCTGCAAGCGCCTGACGACGACGCCCCACCCGGCGTCCTCTTTCGGATACTGTGCCGCCAGTTGCCCGGCGATTACATCCATCTCGGCCTGCGCCTGTTTGAGTGTCACGCCCGGCTTCAGCCGCGCGATCACGCGGCGGTTGCGGTGATGGCGCTCAAGGAACTGATCGGGGTCTACCGTTAATGGCGCCCAGATGCGCCAGCGGCCCAAGCCCAGCGACTCAAGCTCGGCAGGCAACACACCGATGATCGTAAACGGTTCATTGTCGAGGATCAGCGATTGGCCGATGATGTTCGGGTCGCTGCCGAACTCGCTCTGCCAGTAACGATGGCTGAGCAAGACAACGCGATCACGACCGCGTTGATTCTCGTCGGCTGAAAAGTTGCGGCCCAAGACCGGCTTGACGCCGAGCGCATCAAACAGGCCGGGCGACGCAATGGCGCTCGCCACCAGCGTCATGCCTTCAGGCGTTGGCCGGTGGAATCGCCAGTCTCGCCATGCGCCGAAGACCGCAACCGCCTGGCTCTGCTTCTCCCAGTCCTCCAGGTTGCGCGGTGAAACGCCTCCCTGTTTGATGTTCTGCTCGGGCTTGCTTTCGCTGAGGCTAACGATCTGTTCAGGATCAGGTAAGGGCAGGGGCCGCAGCAGCAGGCCGTTGACAAAGCTGAAGATGGCGGCGTTGGCGCCGATGCCGACCGTCATAGTAAGAATCGCTACAATCGTCAGGGTCGGGCCCTTGGCCAGCGCCCGAATCCCATAGCGCAGGTCATGAAGTAAAGTCTCCATGCATCACCTCCGCAACTTGCAGGATGAGATAGGCAGCGGCCAATAGCGTTAGGCGCATTATACTTCAGCGCATACGTCGGGTAAATAATCCGGCTATCGGCTTTAACCGATAGCCGGTCTTCTACTCATGCTTGTTACTCAGAGCGCAGGGCGATGATCGGGTCAACTTTCGTCGCGCGCCGCGCCGGCACATAGCTGGCCGCGAGCGACACCAGCACCAGCACCAGCGAGGTGCCGGCAAAGGTCAGCGGGTCAACCGCAGTGACACCGAACAGCGAACTAGCCACCAGCCGCGTCAGCCCGAAGGCCGCGCCCAGACCGATGACCACACCCGCCGAAACCATCACCGCTCCCTGTCTCAATACCAACCCCATCACGTTGCCGCGACTTGCCCCAAGCGCCATGCGGATGCCAATCTCGCGCGTCCGCTGCGCCACCATGTAGCTCATCACGCCATACAGGCCGACCGCCGCCAGCAAGAGCGCCAGTACGCCTGCCGCCCCAAACAAGGTCGCTTGCGTACGCTCGCCCTGAAGCGATTGATTGACGCGCTCGCTCATGGCTTCGACATTCAGCACCGAGAGCTTCGGGTCGAGCGATTGAATCTCGCCGCGCAGCGCCGCAATCAACTGCGTCATGTCGCCAGCGGCGCGGACATGCAAGTTCACCTGCGGCGCGTAATCTTGTTGCAGCGGCATGTAGACCAGCGGGCGCGGGCGCTCGGTAAGACTGGTGACTTTGACCTCGCGGGCAATGCCAACGACCTGACGATAATCTTTATCGCCGAAAAATTTGAAGCGCTTGCCGACAGCGTCCTGATCGGGCCAGAACCGTTTGGCCATGACTTCGTTGATGATGACCACGGGCGGCGCTTTCTCGTCGTCAGTCTCGGCGAAGTCGCGCCCGCGAACCAGCGGAATGCCGAGCGTTTCGAAGTAGCGTGCGCCAATATCGTTCGTCTGTACGAGCACACCGCGCCCGCCCGCCGCCGGCTCCTGGCCTTCGAGAAAGACGCTGCGGGCAATGCCGAAACTCACGGGGCGGTCGCGGGCGATGGTCGCCGCCTGGACGCCGGGCAGCGCCGAAACGCGCTCCAACATCAAGCGATGAAACTGGCGGGCCTGCTCTTCGCTGTAGCCTTCGCGCCCAAGATTGAAGCCCATCAGCACGACGTTGTCGGTGATGAAGCCGGGGCTGACGGCTTTCGCCTTTTGCAGGCTGCGCACGAACAGGCCGGCGGTGATCAGCGCGAACAGCGACAGCGCGACCTGCAAGACGACCAGCACCTTGCGCAGGTTCAAACGGAAACCGCGCTGGCCGACCGGCACAGTGATGTCGCCTTTGAGCGTCGGCACCAGATCGGCTTTCGACGCTTGCAACGCCGGCGCCAGACCGAACAGCAGGCCGCTTATCAGCGTGATGGCGAGTGTGAAGAAAATCACACGCCCGTCTAATGGAATCGCGCTGGCATTCGGGCCGCCGCCGAACGACACCAGTGAGCTAATGATGTCTTTGGTCCAGAACGCCGCCAGCAATCCGACCGCGCCGCCGATCATCGACAGCACCAGGCTTTCGGTCAGCATCTGGCGAATGAGCCGGGCGCGGCTGGCGCCGATGGCCACGCGGATGGCGATCTCGCGCCGCCGGCGGGTTGCGCGCGCCAACAAGAGGTTGGCGACGTTGGCGCAGGCGATCAACAAGACGATGCCGACAACGCCCATCAGCAGCGCCGACATCCAGACCGTCTCGCCATTGCCCTGCGGGTCAATCCGCGCTTGAAGCAGCGGCACCAGGCGGACGCTGCGCCCCTCGTTGTCTTGCGGGTACTGCCGTTCGAGCTCTCCGGCAAGCGCCGTAGCCGCCGCCTGCGCCTGCGGCAGCGAGACGCCGGGCTTCAGCCGCCCAACCACATTGAAGGCCAGGCCGCGCCGCGCGTCATAAAACATCGCCAGGTCGGGCTGCACTTCGCGGTGCATCATCATCGGAATCCACATGTCGGGCGAGCCGCCGATATCTGTGCCGGTGAAATCTTTTGGAGTAATGCCGACTACAGTAAAATTAAGGCGGTTGAGCGAGATGGTCTGTCCGACAAGCCCCTGATCGCCGCCGAAGTCGCGCTGCCAGCAGCCGTAGCCCAGCACCACGACCGGGTGCGTGCCCGGCGTGCGGTCTTCGTCGGGTAGGAAGGTTCGCCCATAGAGCGGCTTGACGCCGAGCACGTCGAAGTAGTTGCCGGTGACGACTTCGGCGACTAGCTGCCGCCCTTCGCCGGCATTGTGATTCAGATTGACCGCCGCAAAGTTGTAGGCGAACAGGCCATCGAACACATCGGTCTTATCGCGGTAATCGAGAAAGTTATAATGCGACACCGGCAGCGGGCCGGGATTTTTCTGATCGATAGTGAAGAGCGAAACCAGTTGCGCGGGCTCGGCGACCGGCAGCGGCGCGAGCAAGAAGGCATTGATAACGCTGAAGATCGCTGCGTTGGCGCCGATGCCTAAGGCCAGTGATATGACCGCCACCGCCGTGAAGCCGGGATTCTTCACAAGCATCCGTAAGCCGAAGCGAATGTCTTTGACCAGGTTTTCCATCCAGCACCTCCAAGCGAGACTAGGGGCTAGGGACTAGGGATTAGGGGCTAGGGTCAGAAGAGACATGATAGCTATTATCGCCGAATCACTTCCGGCTCTAGTCCCTAGCCCCTAGTCCCTAGCCCCTTATTCGTATCGCAAAGCGACCATTGGATCAACCTTCGTCGCCCGGCGCGCCGGCAGGTAACAGGCCAGCAGGGCCGCGCCCGTCAGCAGCAGCGCGATCAATGTGAAGGTTGTCGGATCAGTGGCGCTCACCGTGTACAACTGGCTCGCCAGCACGCGCGTCGCGGCGTAAGCAGCGGCGATTCCGGTAATCAAACCGGCGACTATCAGTATCGTGCCTTCTTGCATCACCAGCCGGAAGACATCCGCGGGCCGCGCACCCAACGCCATGCGGATGCCGATCTCGCGCCGCCGCACGACCACACTGTAAGCCATCACACCATAGATGCCAATGCCGGAAAGCAGCAGCGCGAGGCCCGCAAACAATCCCAGCAGCAAGGCGATGAAGCGCGTGCGCGAAGTGACTTCGTTGCTGCGCTCGGCCATCGTCAGCACGCGCGTCACCGGCACGTTGCGGTCTAAGGCCAGCGCTTCGCGGCGCACGGCGGCGACGAGCCCTGCTTTATCCGCAGACGTTCGCACGATCAGCAGAGCAGCCGCGTCGGTCGGCTGCAAAGATGAAAGATAGACATCCGGGCCGGTCACTTCTTCGAGCTTGCCATACTTCACATCGTCAACGATGCCGACGATCTCGACGAACTCTTCGGCGTTCGGGTAGTCAGCGCCAACGTAAGGCTTGATGCGCTGGCCGATGGCCTCTTCGTCGGCGAAGTAGCGCTCGGCGGCGGCGCGGTTGATGACGGCGACGCGCGGCGCACCGATGCGGTCTTGCGCAGTGAAGACGCGTCCGCGAAGCGATTGAATGCCGAGCGTCGCAAAATAGTCGGGCGACACGCTGTGCAGACCGACTATAGCAGGCTGCCCCGGCTGGCGGCCCTGTACGTCCATCACCGTCATGCTCGAATAGCCGAGCAGCGGTGCGGTCGAGCCGATGCTTGCCGATTCGACGCCCGGCATCGCTTGCACGCGCTCAAGCAGTTGCGTGTAAAACTCCGGCTTGACGCCGCGACCAGACAGCGACATGGTGACGACGCCGGCGGGCGCGAACCCGAGGTTGACGGCTTGCAGCCGCAGAAGACTTTTCACCATCAGCCCGGCGCCGGCGAGCAGCACAAACGATAAAGTGATCTGGCCAACGATCAGCAGACTGCGCGGCGACAGCCGGCGCTGCGGACGGAAGCCGGCTGCCGAGCTGCCGGCGGTCTCTTTCAGCGCCTCGTTGAGATTCGGGCGCGACGCTTGTAATGCCGGCAGCAGTCCGAAGATCAAGCCGGTCACCAGCGCCAGCATCAGGTCAAAAGCCAGCACGCGGCCATCCAGATGAATCTTGAAGAAGTCGAAGGTGCGTGTGTAGCTCGACCAGAATTGCGCGTCATCGCTCGGCTTGAAACTGGTCAACAGGTCAACGCCCCACCACGCGATCAACAGGCCGAGCGCGCCGCCTGCGAGCGCCAGCATGACGCTCTCTGTGAGCAACTGGCGGATGATCTGCGCGCGGCTGGCGCCGACGGCTAAGCGAATAGCGATCTCGCGCTCGCGTGACACGGCGCGCGCCAGCAAGAGGTTGGCGATGTTGGCGCAGGCAATCAACAACACGAAGCCGACCGCCGCCAGCAAGATAATAAACGAGCGACGGATTGCCGGATCAACATTGGCATCGCGCCACGACCGCAGCGTCACCACAGGCCGCGCCGAACCGCCCGGCCCGCGCTCTGACGGGCTCGGATAAACGGCCTCGATCTGCTCGCTGACGTTCAGCATCTCTTGCTGGGCCTGCGCGACCGTCACCTCAGGCCGCAGCCGCCCCACCACCTCGAACCAGTAATTCATGGCGTTCGCAAGAATGCGCGGGTAACGCAGCAGCGGCGCATTGGTGATCGGCAGCCACACCTGTGCCGTGCCTTGTTGCCCGTTGAACCCGGCAGGCATCACGCCGACAATTGTAAAGCTGCGCTTGTCTAGCTCGATGGTTTTGCCGATGACCTTTGAATCGCCGCCGAAGCGCCGCTGCCAGAGCGCGTAGCCGAGCAGCGCCACCGGCTGCGCGCCGCCCTTGCGATCTTCGTCTTCGCTGAAGGTGCGCCCGGCGATGGCTTCGACGCCGAGCACCGGGAAGTAGCTGGCCGAAACCAGCTCGGCCTGCAAACGTTCCGGCTCGTCTGTGCCTGTGAGGTTGAAGCCTGTCTGATTGCACGCGGCAATGGCCGCGAAGCTCTGGCTCTGATCGCGCAGAACCTCGAAGCGCGGATAAGACCAGAGCGTCGGTGCCGCGCCCTTCTCCGATGAAGGCGCGGCTTGAAAGACCTTGACCAGTTGCTCAGGCTGGCGGTAAGGCAGCGGACGCAGCAAGACAGCGTTGACTACGGAAAAGATCGCCGTGTTGGCGCCAACGCCTAAGGCCAGGGTGAGGACGGCGATCAAAGTAAAGCCGGGCCTTCTCGTCATCACACGCAGACCGTAACGAATGTCGTGAACCAGATTACTCATCGCCCCTCCATTCGGCGCTTGATTGCTCGGTCGCGCTTATCGAGAGATAGCCGACATCACGCGCCCGCGCTCATACTCGGACTGGATGCCGCGCGCCGCGTCCGCCACCGCGCTGCGAACCGTCTCGTCGCGCCGCTGGGCATCGGCGACACGAATAAGCAACTGCGCCTTCTCGTAATCCGACTTGAGGGTCGTCGCCCCCTGCACCACAACCAGCCAGGTTTTTTGATTCGCCGGGTCGGTGTCGAGCAAGCCGATGATGGCGCGGCCCTTCTCGTAATCAGAGGTGATCGTCCTGACGGCGCCGAGAAACGCCATCTGTAAGCTTTCATCCAGAGGGAAGACGTGCGAGAGCTTCACCAGCAATTCGGCCTTCTCGTAGTCGGACGAGATGACATCGACCGACTTGAGCACGAAAAGCAGGTTGTCTTTGTCGAGGCTGCCTTTCTTCAAGACCGCCTTGAAGGCCCGCCCGCGCTCGTAGTCGGAATGGATTGTGTTGGCGCCTTCGAGGTAGACCGAGCGGAAGCGGTCGTCGCGCAGATAGGTGCCGGCCATGCGGATGAGCAGTTCCGTCTTCTCGTAATCCGACGAAATCTCGCGCGCCGCCTGCCGCAAGGCGAGCCGCGCCGTCTCGGCGTCGAGATTGCCTTGCTTGAGCAGCTCGCTGAAGTAGAGGCGCTTGACGTAGTCGCCCCGAAGCTGGGAAATCTCCGCGAGCACAGCACCCGGCCCGCCGCGTTCGAGCAGCCGGGCGACGCGCGCCGGCGCATCGTAGCCGCCTTGCTGCACCGTGTCGTGCAGGACTTTCGCGAGCCAGGCGTGGGCCTCGGCGTCAAGCGGCTTCGGCTCGCCATTGACCGAGTAAGTGCGTTTGACGCCGTCGGTGCCCGGCGTCGCCTCGAACTTGCGCGTCACGCCGCCGCGCCGCTCGCTGATGCGCAGCTCGCCGTTGGCCGGCGAGATGGCGGTGATGTCGCTGTAGTCTTCGGCGAATTCGACCTTGCCGCGAATCGTCACACTCAGATCGACGTGATCGTCAATGTGGTGCCAGGTCCAGCGGTTTTCGTCGGTGTCGTTGGTGTTTTCGACACGGGTCGTCGAACTCGACGACTTACCCTTCGTCGCTTGCGCCGCGCAGACGAGCGGCAGCGAGCAGACGGCGGAAGAAAGCAGCAAAAGAGAGATTGAAGCGAGTGATTTCTTAATCATCATAATTCCCCTATTCGTATCTCAGCGCAATCATCGGGTCTACCTTGGTCGCCCGGCGGGCGGGCACGAAACAGGCTCCCAGAGCCACTCCAGCCAATAGCAGCGGAATAGCAATGAATGTCAGCGGGTCGGTGGCGCTGACCCCGAACAGCAGGCTCGCCATCAGCCGCGTCGCTAGTAGCGCGCCGCCAAGTCCGAGCCCCAAGCCCGCAATCGTCAGCACCATGCCCTGGCGCACGACCATGCCGAGCACGTTGCGCGGCTGCGCCCCCAACGCCATGCGGATGCCGATCTCATGGGTTCGCTGCGTCACTGAATAAGACATCACGCCATAGATGCCGACCGATGCCAGCACCAGCGCGACGACCGCAAAGCTGGTGAACAGCATCAAGTTTAAACGTTCGGGCGCAATCGAATCGGCGCGCAGTTTCTGCATGGAGTTGAGGTTGGCTATCGGCTGATTAGGATCAATGGCCAGCACCTGCTCGCGCGCCGCTGTGGCCAGGGCCATCGGGTCGCCGGCGGTCTTTACCACGACCGTCATGCCTGTGTAGGGCAGTTGCCGAAACGGGTAATAAGACTGTACGCGATCCGAATCCTGCTTCAAGCCTTCCATCTTGACGCGGCGCACGACGCCGACGACTTCGACAAGCGGGTTGCGCGGATCATTGCCGCCGGTGCGAAAGTGCTTGCCGAGGGGGTCTTCGTCCGGCCAGTAACGGCGCGCGAACTCTTCATCGATGAGCGCGACGCGCGGCTTGTCTTTGGCGTCGGCATCGGTGAAATTGCGCCCTTTGAGAAGTGTAATTCCCATCGCACGGAAGTAATCCGGGGTGGCGCCAACCATTTCGGTGAGCGGCGTCTTGTCGGGCGGCGGCGGCGGCTGGCCATCGATGACGAAGGAAGTCTGGTTACCGTTGTTGCCGAGCGGCAGACCTGTAGCCACGCCGACGGCTTCGACCCCCGGCAACTGGCGCAGATGGTCTGCAAGCTGCTCGAAGAAATTGATCTGTTGCGCCTCTTCCTTATATTTTTGCGGCGGCAGCGCGACGTTAAAGGTCAGCAGGTTGTCGGCATTAAAGCCCGGATCAACCTGCTGCAAACGGTAAAAGCTGCGAATCATCAAGCCGGCGCCGACCAGCAGCATCATCGTCATCATCACTTCGGCAACCACCAGCACGTTGCGCAGAACGTGGCGGCGTCCCGTCGAGCCGCGCCCAGCGTCCTTCAGCGTTTCGTTGAGGTCGGGCTTTGAGGCTTGCAGCGCCGGCACCAGACCGAAGATGATGCCGGTCAATGCGGCAATGGCAATCGTAAAGACCAGGACGCGATTATCTACGCCGATCTCGCGCGCCCGCGGGATGCTGTTCGGGCTGATGGCGATGATCAGATGCACACCCCAGGTTGCCAGCAGCAGGCCCAGGCCGCCGCCGGCAAAAGATAGCAATATGCTTTCGGTCAACAACTGGCGAATGATGCGCCAGCGGCTGGCGCCCATCGCTGTGCGTATGGCCATCTCTTTCTGCCGCGATGTCGCACGGGCGAGCAAGAGATTGGCGACGTTAGCGCAGGCGATCAACAAGACCAGCGCGACAACGCCGAGCAGCACACGCATCGCCGGTCGGACATCGCCGACAAAAGCTTCGAGCGCCGGGGTGATCGAAACGCGATTGCCGGTGTTGGAATCGGGATACTGTTTTTCGAGGTTGACGGCGATGCTCTCCAGGTTGGCGCGGGCCTGCTCAAGGCTCACGCCCGGTTTAAGGCGGGCGATGCCGTACAGCCCTGGATGATTGCCGCGACTCTCCCAGCCGGGGTTTTTGGCCGACAGCCCCACCGGCGTCCACAACTCAACGCGGCTCGGGAACTGATAATCAGCCGACATCACGCCGATCACGGTATAGCTGCGGCCATTGAGCGTCAGTTGTTGATCGACGATGCCGGGGTCGCCGCCGAAGCGCCGCTGCCACAGGCCATAGCTCAGAACGACGACTGGCGTAGCGTCCACCTTATCATCATCGCTCGTAAAGACGCGGCCCTGCATGGCGTTGACTCGCAGCGCCGCGAACATATCCGCAGACATCATGCCGCCGGTCAGCCGCTCGGGCTCGCCCGTGCCCGTCAGGTTATAGCTCTGGCGGCGATAGACGCCGATGTTTTCGAAGACCTCGTTCTGGGCGCGCCAGTCGAGATAGTTCGGATAAGAGATCGACATCCCTTCGATCATCGGATGCGACTCGGATAAAAAGACGAGCTGTTCGGAATCGGGGTAGGGCAGCGGTTTGAGCAGCACCGAATTGACGACGCTGAAGATGGCGGTCGTTGCGCCGATGCCGAGCGTCAAGGCTAATATCGCGACAACCGTGAAGCCGGGATTCTTGAACAGCATTCGCGCGCCATAGCGCAGGTCTTGCAGCAGAGTTTGCATAAGTCCCTCCTGGAGGGGCTAGGGACTAGGGCGGAAGTGACGCGGCGATGATGGTCACCGCCGGTTTTCTCCTCACCCTAGTCCCTAGTCCCTTACTCGTATCTGAGCGCCACCATCGGATCGGTCTTCATCGCGCGCCGCGCCGGGATGACGCAGGCGGCGAAGGCGACGCCGGCGAGCAACAGGGCGATCAGCACGAAGACCAGCGGATCACTGGCACTGACTTCGAACAGCAAGCTCTGAATCAAACGAGTCAGCGCCAGTGACGCGGCCAGCCCGATGGCCAGCCCGATCAGCGCCAGGCCCATGCCGCGCTTCAGCACCAGCCAGAGAATGTCACGCGTGTTGGCTCCGAGCGCCATGCGGACGCCGAATTCGGGGATGCGCTGGCTGACAAAGTAAGACAGCACGCCATACAGCCCGATGGCCGCAAGCAGCAGCGCCAGGCCCGCGAAAATGCCCAGCAACGTCGTGCCGGTTTCGCGCTGGCCGATCTCTTTGCCCAGCACATCTTTCATCGTTTGAATGTTCGATACCGGCTGATCCGGGTCAACCTCATGGATTCTCGCGGTCACTGCCGGCACCAGGCTGAGCGGCGCCACCGTCGTGCGCAGCACCAGATCGCGCGGCGCGTAAAAAGGCTCGGCTGTCGCTTGCTGTCGATAGGGGAAGTACATCTCCGGCTTCACCGGCGCTTCGACGCCCATCTGGCGAACGTCGGCAACGATGCCGACAATCGTAATCCACGGCGATTCCGATGGCGGCCCGCCGAAGTTGAAGCGTTTGCCGATGGCCTGTTCACCCGGCCAGAATTCGCGCCCCATCGTTTCGTTGATGACGGCCACAGGCATGGACTGCTCGTTGTCAGCGGCGGTGAAGCCGCGCCCTTCTTTCAGCGCAATGCCCATGGCGCGGAAGTAATCCGGGCTGATCTGCCGGTGGTTGGCGTCATAGGCGGCGCCCGGCTCGACCGCGCGCCCTTCGATGGCAATGCCGTTGGTGCCGCCTTTTATATCGAGCGGTAAGACGGTCACATAAGCGGCAGCTTCGACTCCGGGCAAGCCGGAGACGCGCTCCAATACCTGCTCGTAGAAAGCAAAGCGTTTCTGAGCCTCCTGATATCGGTTGTCAGGCAAATGCGTGCGCAGGGCAAGCACGCTTTCGGGGCGCAGGCTGGCATATTGATCGCGCAGCCGCGCGAAGGTCTTGATTAGCAATCCGGCGCCTACCAGCAGCACCATTGCCAGCGCCACTTCGCCGACAATCATCGCATTCTGCAAGCGGCGATGGCCGGCGCTCAGGTTGGTGCGCCCGCCGCCCTGCTTCAGCGTTTCGTTCAGATCAACCCGTAACGATTGCAGCGCCGGTGCCAGTCCGAACATCATGCCGGTGATTACGGACAGCAGCAGTGTGAAGCCGAGCATCATCATATCGATGCGAAGATCAACGAAGAGGCTCAGGCCCTGCGGTATCAGGTGACGCAGAAACTCGAAGCTCCAGACGGCGAAGACGACGCCGGCGATGGCGCCCATGAAAGAGAGCAATACGCTTTCGGTCAACAACTGGCGAATCAATCGTTGGCGAGAAGCGCCGAGCGCCGTACGCACCGCGACTTCTTTGCTGCGCCCCATAGCACGCGACAGCAGCAGGTTGGCCAGATTGGCGCTGGCAATCAGCAGCACGAAGGCGGCGGCGACCATCAGGATGATCAACGGTCGCTGCGTTTCGCCGGTCAGCTCTTCCCGCAGCGAGTAGACGTTGGCGCCGATGCCGGCGGCGAATCTCGGGAAATCGCTAGCGATCTGCGCCATGATCGTTTTAATGTTGGTGTTCGCCTCGCCGAGCGTGACACCCGGCTTCATGCGCGCGACGACGCCCAGATAGTGACTGCCTCGGCTCGCCATGAGTTGCGGCGTCAGCCCTGAAGGAATCCACAGGCGAATCTCGGAATCGTTAAACTGAAAGCCGCGCGGCATGACGCCGACGACCGTGTACTTTTCGTCGTTGAGCAGAATGTCGCGACCGATGATGCCGGCCTGGCCACCGTAACGGGTTTGCCAGAGCGGGTAGCTGATGACGACGACCCGGTTGGCTTCGGGACGGTCATCTTCGACAGTCAGGGCGCGACCAAGCGCCGGCTCGACGCCGAGCACGTGAAAGAATTCTCCGGTGACTCGGAAGGCGTAAACCTTTTCAGGCTGGCCATCGCCAACCAGGTTGAAGCTGCGCGGGTAATACGCCGCCATCTCTTCAAAGACATCATTGCGCGTCTTCCAGTCCATATAGTCGGCGGGCGCCGGCGTGTTTTTTGGAAAGTTGTATTTTGTGGCATCTTCCCAGACCATCACCAGACGCTCAGGGTCTTTGAACGGCAAGGGACGCAGCAGCACGGCGCGCACCAGGCTGAAGATAGCGGTATTGGCGCCGATGCCCAGCGCCATGATGATAACGGCGACTGCCGTGAAGCCGGGCTTTTTCATCATTGTGCGCAGAGCAAAGCGCACGTCTTGGATCAAGCTTTCCATCTATAACCTCCGAATACCTATTCGTAACGAAGTGCGATCATTGGGTCGACGCGGGTGGCGCGACGAGCCGGCACGAAACAGGCTCCCAGAGCCACCCCTAGCAAAATTAAAGAAACAACTACGAAGGTCAGCGGGTCTGTGGTGCTGACGCCGAACAACAGGCTCGCAAGCAGCCGGGTCACGGCGAATGCGCCGATCAGGCCGATGCCGACGCCGATCAATGCCAGCCCGACGCCTTGCCGGATCACCATCGAAAGGACGCTCGCGGGCCGCGCGCCGAGCGCCATGCGGACGCCAATCTCGTGTGTGCGTTGCGTCACCGCGTACGACATCACGCCGTAGAGACCGATGGCCGCGAGCATCAAACCTAAACCGGCGAAGAGTCCCATCAGCGCCATGTTGAAGCGCTCGGCGGCGATGGATTCGGAAACGATCTGCTGCATCGGGCGGATGTTGCTAACGGGCAGCGCCGGGTCTATGTCGGCCATCGCCTGCTTGACGGTGGCGGCAAGCGTGGCCGGGTCGCCGCCGGCGCGCACAACAAACTGGCATGAAAGAAAGCGGCGCATCATCAGCGTCAAGCCATCAGGAGCCTGCGCTGCCGGAATGAACATCATCGGCGGCGCGTCGCTGGCAAGCGCGAACTGCTTCACGTCGCCGACGACGCCAATGATCTGATGCGGCAGAGCGCGCGGCCCGCGACCGATGGTCAACGTCTGCCCGAGCGCGGCGGTGTCGCTCAGGTACTTGCGCGCAAACGCTTGATTGACGATGGCGACGTTGCCTGAGCCCGCCGTGTCTGTGTCGGCAAACGCCCGGCCTTGCTGCAATGGAATTTGCATCACCCGAAAGAATTCCGGCGTGATCAGCCGGAACTGCACCGATTCAGGGTGCTCCGGCTGGCCGGCGATGGCGAAAGGCATGCGGAATTGCGCCGACAGCGGCAGGTTGCTGGTGACCGCGGCGGCTTCGACGCCGGGCAGACCGTCGAGCCGTTCGAGCGCGTGGCGGTAGAAATCTCCGACCTTCGCCGTCGTGTTGTAAGCCGAACCTGTTGGCGAGATTTGAAAGGTCAGCACGTGGCGCGTTTCAAAGCCCGGCTCGACGCGGCGCAGGTTGACGAAGGTGCGAATCAGCAGCGCGGCGCTCGTCAGTAGCATTAATGACAGAGCGACTTCGGCGACGACCAACCCGCGCCGCAGCCGCCCGCGGCCCGCGCCGGTGACGCCTTTGCCGCCGCCTTCCTTGAGCGCCGGGCTGACGTCGAGGCGGCGCGCCTGAAGCGCCGGCGCCAGACTGAAGACGATGCCGGTGACGACGGTGCTAAAGAGCGTAAACGCCAGCACGCGCCAGTCGAGCGCCAGGTCGTTGAAGCGCGGCAGCAGATGTTCGGGGATCAGCGCCGCAAGCGCATCAATTCCCCATATCGCCAACAGCAATCCGGCACCGCCGCCCACTAGCGCGAGCAACATGCCTTCGCTCAGCAACTGCTTCATCAAGCGCTGCCAGTTGGCGCCTAGCGCCAAACGAATCGCCATCTCTTTTTGCCGGCTGGCGGCGCGCACGAGTTGCAGGTTAGCGACGTTGGCGCAGGCGATCAGCAGGACGATGCCGACCGCGCCGAGCAGGATCAGCAATAGCGGACGGACGCCCGCCGTCAGCTTTTCATGCAAGGGCGCGACGGCGACACCTTCGTCGTCCTGCATCTGCTGCGGGTAGACGGCGCGAAAAGCTTCGGCCACCTGCTGCATATCGGCCTGCGCCTGTCGTGGCGTGATGTCCGGGCGCAGTCGCCCGATCACCCGATAATTCGGATCATGGTCACCGCCCGGCGATGGGCGCAGCGGCACGAAGACATCAGCCGAGCGCAGATACTGAAAGCCTGACTGGTATTGAAAGCCCTGCGGCAAGATGCCGACGACGATGAAGCTATCGCTGTTGATCGAAATGGCCTTACCGATCAGACCGGCATCCGCGCCGAAGCGTCGTCGCCAAAGCCCGTTGCTGATGACGGCGACGCGCTCGCCGCCGGGCCGATCTTCTTCGGCGGTGAAGCCACGTCCGAGCGCCGGCTGAATGCCGAGCACATCGAAGAACTCTTTCGACACTTTGACGCCGCTGACATATTCGGGCTCGCTGCCGCCGGCGAGATTGACGCCAGAGCCGATGGGCTGTTCGATGGCCAGGGCCGCGAACGATTGATTATGCTCTTGCCAGAAGAGAAACTTCGGCTCGCCGGCAGCGTCGTTTTCGATACCGGGCAGGCTCTGGCTGATCTGCATCAACTGCTCGGCATGCGGATAAGGCAGCGGACGCAGCAAGACGGCGTTGACAATACTGAAGATGGCCGTATTCGCGCCGATGCCAAGCGCCAGGCTAAGCACCGCGATGGCGGTAATGCCCGGCTGCTTCAGCAACACTCGCAATCCATATCTGAGGTCTTGCCAGATCGTCTGCATGGCCAAATCTCCAGGGAAAGGTAGTCAGGAGTCAGAAGTCAGGAGTCAGAAGACAGAATGGAAAAGGAAGTCGGCTCGACCTCCGCTTTGATTCTACCTTTTAGACTCCCCTTCGCTATCCATTCTGACTTCTGAATTCTATTCGTAGCGCAGCGCGACCATCGGGTCAACGCGGGTGGCGCGACGAGCCGGCACGAAACAGGCTCCCAGAGCCACCCCCAGCAGAATCAAAGCGATGACGGTAAAGGTCAAAGGATCGGTGGCGCTGACTCCGAATAGCAACGTCGCAAGCAGCCGCGTCACGGCGAAAGCGGCAATCAGGCCGGTGCCAACGCCAAATAATGCCAGCGCCAGACCCTGGCCGACGACCAGCCGCATCACGTCGCGCCGGCTGGCGCCCAACGCCATGCGGATGCCGATCTCGTGCGTGCGCTGAGTGATCGAATACGACATCACGCCATAAAGGCCAATGACCGCCATGACCAGCGCGATGCCGGCGAAGACCGCCATCAACGCCATGGTGAATCGCTGCTGCGCGGTCGCCAGGTCTAATACTTCGCTCATCGTCTTGAGGCGCAGCACCGGCGCGTCGGCGTTGACTTCGCGCACGGCTGTACGCACGGCGTCACCCAAAGTTGCGGGATCGCCGGTGGCGCGCACCACCAGCGAAGCTTCAGAGCTGATGGCGACCTGCGCGTACGGGAAATAAATCTCGGCAGCCGCCGGCAGCTCTAAGCCCCACTGCCGCGCGTCGCTGACGACGCCAACAACTTGCGACGGCTGGCCGGTGAGCGCGGTAATCTGCTTGCCTATCGGCTCATCGTCTGCGAAGTACTGCTTGGCCATCGTTTCGTTGATTAAGACAACTGCCGGGCTGTCGAGCTTGTCGCCTTCGTTGAAGGTACGCCCTTTGATGAGCCGCACGCCGATGGCGCGGAAGTAATCCGGGGTGACGGTGCGGAACTCGGCAACCGGCGCTTTGCCCGGGTCCCACGGCGGCTGGCCGGCGATGGTGAAGCCGCCGTTGACGCTGCTGCGCCCGGTGATCGGCAGGTCGTTGATTGCGCCGATGGCTTCGACGCCGGGCAAGCGGCTGATGCGTTGCTGCACCTGTGTGAGAAAATTTACAGAAGCTTGTAGCTGTTTAGTCTGCGCGTCCGCCGGTTTGTCGTTCGGCGACGTCGCCAGGCGCGGGAACGAAACATCAGCCGTGAGCAGAGGCCGCGGATCAAATCCAGGGTCAACTTTCGTGAGCCGCTGAATGCTGACGATCAACAGCCCGGCGCAGATCAACAGCACGAGCGACGAGGCGATCTCGAAGACCACCAGCCCGCGGCGCAACAGCGCCTGACGCGGGCCGCTGGCGGCGGCGCTGCGCCCGCCTTCCTTGAGCGTTTCGTTGAGGTCGGATTTGGAAACCTGCACCGCCGGCGCCAAGCCGAAGAGAATGCCGGTCACCAGCGCGACGACCAGCGTGAACCCTAGCACCGCGCCGTCAACGCTCACTTCGCGGACGCGCGGGATATTAGCGGGCGCGAACGCGACCAGCAGATCAATCGCCCAGACGGCCAGCAGCACACCGAGGCCGCCGCCGACTACCGCCAGCAGCATGCTCTCTGTGAGCAATTGACGGACGATCTGCCAGCGGCTGGCGCCCATCGCCGTGCGAATGGCAATCTCTTTTTGCCGAGCCATAGCGCGGGCGAGCAAAAGATTGGCGACGTTAGCGCAGGCAATCAACAAGACAAAACCGACCGCGCCGAGCATGATCCACAGGATGGGACGAATGAAGCGCACCTGTTCTTCGAGCAGGGGAGAGACCTGCACGGTCAGGTTGGCATCGTTGGCCGGGTACTGTTCGGCGAGCGCCGCCGCAACCTGATTAAACTGCGCCTGCGCCTGCTCCGTCGTGACGCCGTCTTTCAATCGCCCGATGACCAGCAGGTAATTGCTGCCGCGCCCTTGCTGACTTTCATTGAGCTTTGCCGGCATCCAGGCGTCTATGCGCGCAGGAAAGTTGAACTCCACTGGTGCGACACCGACCACCGTGTAGGTGTCGCCATTCAGTGAAACCGTGTTGCCGACGACTTGCGGATCACCGCCGAAGCGTCGCTGCCACAGGCCATAGCTGATGACCGTGACGCGGGTGCTGCCCGCTTGATTGTCTGATGGCAGCAGGAAGCGGCCCTGCGCCGCCTTTGTCCCGAACAGCGTGAAAAAGTCTTCGCTGACGAGTGCGCCGCGCAAGCGCTCAGCCTGATCAACGCCCGTCAGGTTGAAGGTTGCATAAGTATAAGCGGCGATGTTTTGAAACGACTGATTCTGCGATTGCCACTCCAGGTAATCGGGCCGCGAGATCGGGCCGCGCACAATCGGCGGCTGCACGCGGAAGGCATAGACCAGACGGTCGGGCTGCGCATAGGGCAGCGGGCGGAGCAGCACGGCATTCACGACCGAGAAGATCGCCGTGTTGGCACCGATGCCGAGCGCCAATGTCAGCACGGCCACAAATGTCAGGCCGGGCTTCTTTGCGAGCATGCGCGCGCCGAAGCGCAGGTCTTGCCAGAACTTTTGCATGGCCAAATCTCCAGGGAAAGGTAGTCAGGAGTCAGGAGTCAGAAGACAGAATGGAAGAGGAAGTCGGCGGCAGCGAGTCCGCTTGTCGCGAGTCCGCTTGTCACGAGTATGCTTGTCCGCCGCCGCTTTTATTCGACCTTTTAGACTCCCCTTCCAAATTTATTCTGACTCCTGACTCCTGACTTCTGACTTCTATTCATATCGCAGCGCGACTATCGGATCGACTCTCATCGCGCGCCGTGCGGGCACAAAACTGGCGGCAAGTGAGACCCCTGTGAGTAGTGACGAAATCAGCAAAAAGGTTGCAAAGTCGGTGGCGCTGACGCCATAAAGCAGGCTCGCCATTAGGCGGGTTAAGAAAAAGGCCGCAATCAGTCCCGCGCCGACGCCGATCAATGCCAGCCGCGTCGCCTGGCCGATGACCAGCCGCAGCACGTCGCGTTGGCTGGCACCCAGCGCGATGCGGATGCCGAGTTCATGCATGCGCTGAGTGACCGAATACGACATCACGCCGTAGATGCCGACCGAGGCCAGCACCATCGCCACGGCGGCAAAGATGCCGAGCAGCAGCATGTTGAAGCGGCGCTCCGCCGTCATCTCGGCGAGCGTTGCGTCCATCGTCTTGATACTGAAGACCGACTGGTCTTTATCAACCGCCCAGACCGCGTCGCGCAGCGCGGGAGCGTAGCTCGCTGGGTCGCCCGCAGTGCGCGCCACGATGGTCAGCGCGTTATCGGGATTTTGATCCTGCGCCAGAAAAGTTTCGGGCCGCGCCGCTTTGTCGAATCCGGTGCGCCGCATGTCGCCGACGACGCCGACAATCGTCAGCCATTCTGTCTTGTCGCCGCTCGGCTGGCCGTAACAGTAACGCTTGCCGAGGGGGTCTTCGCCCTCGAAGAAACGTTTGGCGAACGTCTCGTTGACGATGGCGACCGGCAGCGAGCCGACGCGGTCGCGCTCATCAAAGAAGCGCCCTTTGAGCAAGGGAATGCCCATCACTTTGAAATAGTCGGTCGTCACGGCGTCGAGCGGCACTTCGATGCTGTCGGCGCCGGTTGGCACCGGGCGGCCTTCGATGGTGAAGTTCGTCGAGTTCGGCGTGTCGCTCAGGAATATGGTGGAGATGCCGCCGACCGATTGCACACCCGGCACGTTGCGCATGCGTTCGAGCGCTTGCTGGAAGAAGTTGACGACCTGCGGATTTTCGCGGTACTTGGTGCCGGCCAGTTGCACGCGCAGGGTCAGCAGGTTGTTCGGGTTGAAGCCGAGGTCGAACTTTTGCAATTGGACAAAGCTCTTAATCAGCAGGCCGGCGCCGATCAACAAAACCAGCGACAGGGCGATCTCTGAGACTACCAGCAGACTGCGAACACGCCTGCCGCGGCGACCCTCGGACGAGCCGCGCCCGCCTTCTTTGAGCGATTCGTTGAGGTCGGGCTTTGAGGCTTGCAGCGCCGGCACCAGACCGAAGATGATGCCGGTCAGCAGCGATACTGTCAGTGTAAAAGCCAGCACGCGGCCATCAATGCCGATCTGGTCGAGGCGCGGAACGTTCGCCGGGCTGATTGCCTTCAGCGCGTCCAGTCCCCAGATGGCCAGCAGCAGTCCCAACACCCCGCCGACAAGCGCCAACAGAACGCTTTCCGTAAGCAGTTGGCGGACGATGCGGCGGCGGCTGGCGCCGAGCGCCGTCCGTATGGCGATCTCGCGTTCACGAGCGGCGGCGCGGGCCAGCAAGAGGTTGGCGACGTTGGCGCAGGCGATCAACAAGACAAAAGCGACTGCCGCGAGCAAGACCAGCAGCGCCGTGCGCACCTTGCCGGTGACCTGCTCGTGCAGCGGCACAAGGTTGACGCCGTAGCTCTCCATGATCTGCGGAAAGCGCTCAAGCAGTTGATTGGCAATCGTGCCCATGTCGGCGCGCGCCTGCTCGATGGTCACACCGGGCTTCATCCGCCCGACGGCCTTCAACCAGAAAGCGCCGCGCCGCTGCTTGTTCTGCGCCGAAGCGGCAAGCGGCACCCACACGTCCGTCTCTTTCTGCGGAAAGGCAAAGCTCGCCGGCATGACGCCCAGGATGGTGCGGTCTACGCCATTGAGACTGATGGACTGGCCGATGACGCCGGGATCGCTGCCAAAACGTCGCTGCCACAGTCCCTGGCTGATGACGGCGACCAGGTCTTTGCCCGGCTCCTCTTCTTCAACGGTGAAGGCTCGCCCTTGCAGCGGGTCTACGCCGAGGACCGCAAACAGGTTGGCCGTTGACCACGCGCCAGCGACGCGCACGGGCTCGCCGTTGCCTGTGAGGTTGAAGCTGCGGTCGTTGAATGCCGCTACCTCTTCAAAGGTCGAATTCTGATCGCGGTAATCAACATAGTTTGGGTACGAGTGCCAGTCCTGATCGATGGCGAGCTTGCCATTGCTCATCCAGACCATGACGATGCGGTCGGGATTTTTGTAAGGCAGCGGGCGCAGCAGAATGGCGTTGACCACCGAGAAGATGGCGGTGTTGGCGCCGATGCCGATGGCCAGCGCCAGGACGACGATGACCATAAACCCCGGCCTGTTCAGCGAAGCGCGGATGGCGTAACGCAGGTCTTGCAGCACAGTTTCCATCGTCAAACCTCCAGGAGGGGCTGGGGACTAGGGACTGGGGCCAGGGCCGGAGGTTACGCCGAGATGATTGCCACCCCAGCTTTTCTCCTGACCCTAGACCCTAGCCCCTGACCCCTTATTCGTGCCGTAGTGCGACCATCGGGTCGACGCGGGTGGCACGGCGGGCGGGCACGAAACAGGCCCCCAGAGCCACTCCTGTCAACACAATCGCGATAGCGGCGAAGGTGGTCGGGTCAGTCGTGCTGACCCCAAACAGTAAGCTGGCGAGCAAGCGCGTCAACGCGTAGGCGGCGGCCAGCCCGATGCCGACACCCGCCAGGGTGAGCCCCAGACCTTTGCCGACGACCAGTTGCAGCACGTCGCGGCGGTTCGCGCCCAACGCCATGCGGATGCCAAGCTCGCGCGTCCGCTGCGTCACTGCATACGACATCACGCCGTAGATGCCGACCGCCGCAAGCCCCAGCGCCAGCGCCGCAAACGTCGCCAGCAGGATCAACGTGAAGCGCCGCTCGGCAATCGAATCGGCCAGCCGTTGTCTCATGGACTTGATGTCATAAACCGGCAAGTCTTTATCCAATGCCTGCACTTCGCCGCGTACGGCGCTGGCCAAACCGAGCGGATCGCCAGTGGTGCGGAGGGCGATTGTCGTCACCGGCCATGTGAGTTGCTGGTGCGGGATGTAGATGGCCGGCACCGGCTTCGGGTTTTCCAGGCCCCACTGTTTGACTTCGCCGACCACCCCGACAATTTCGCGCGGCGTCTTCTCGGTCATGGGAATGATGCGCTTGCCAATGGCGCTCTCGTTCGGCCAGTAGCGATGGGCCGCCTCCTGGCTGACAAGCGCAACGGGCGGCGCGCCCTGTTTGTCTTGCTCAGTAAGGGGGCGCCCTTCGAGCAGCGGGATGCTCATGGTTTGCAGATAGTCAGGCGTGACGACGAAGTACGATGCGTAGGTGCCTTGCGGCGTGTCTGCGGGCGCGGCCCCCTCGATGCTGAAGGAGAAAGCCACGGCGCCCCTGGTCGCCAGCGGCAGCGTATTGGTCGCCCCGACTGCCTGCACGCCGGGCAGGGCGCTGAGGCGCTCCATCAGTTGTTGATAGAAAGCGATCTGCTGCGGCGCTTTGGGATATTTGACATGCGGCAGGTCGAGAGCGATGGTCAAAACATTGTTCGGGTCGAAGCCGGGATTGACATCCAGCACACGCAGGAAGCTCTTGACGAGCAGGCCGGCGCCGATCAACAAAACCAGCGCCAGCGCCACTTCAGCGACCACCAGGAGGTTGCGCAGCCCTAACCGCCATCGCCCGCCCCGCGTCGCTGCCGCGCCCTCTTTCAGCGCCTCGTTAAGGTCTACTTTCGATGCGTGCAGGGCCGGCGCCAGCCCGAACAAAAAGCCGGTCAGCAGCGACACGCCGAGTGTGAAGCCGAATACAGCCATGTCGAGTCGCGCTTCATGCAAGCGCGGGATGTCGGCGGGGCCGATGGCCTTCAACAGATCAACGCTCCACAGGGCGAATAACAGGCCCGCCGCGCCGCTTATCACCGCCAGCAGCGAACTTTCGGTCAACATCTGCCGCGCCAGTTGCAGGCGGCGGGCGCCGAGCGCCGCCCGTATCGCCATCTCTTTGCGCCGGGCGCTGGCGCGCGCCAACAGCAGGTTGGTGACGTTGACACAGGCGATTAGCAGCACGAAGGCGACGGCCCCGAAAAGGATCAGCAGCGCCGGGCGCACCTTTTGCACCAGTTCCGTATGCAGCGGCGTCAGCTCGATCCTTTGCGTGGAAAAACCGCTTTTCGGCTTGGCCTCTTGCAGCCACTCTGAGAACGACTGCATCTCGGCGCCGGCCTCGGTCAGCGTGGCTTCGGGCTTCAGCCGTCCGACGATATTGAACATCATGACCGGCCCGGTCAGCACGCGATCCTCGGCGAAAGAGAGCGGCAACCAGAGGTCTGCGCTGGCGGGCGACTGCACGCCCGGCGGCGTGACGCCGATGACAGTGTGCGGCACTTCGTTGAGCCGAATCGTCTGCCCGACGATGTCACCGTCGCGATGGAAGCGCTGCTGCCATAACTCGTAGCTGAGCACGACGACGCGCGTGTTGCCTTCCTGTTCGTCTTCGGGCGCAAAACTGCGGCCCTGAATGGGCTGCACGCCGAGCGTCGAGAAATAGCTCGACGTGACTTCCGAAGCGATGACGCGCTCAGGCTCTGCGTCCCCCGTCAGGTTGATCCCGCCGCTCGCCGGATTGAAGGCGGCGAGCGATTCAAAGCTCGGCGCGCGGTCGCGCCAATCAAACAGGTTCGCCGCCGAAAACTCTGTGCTCAGAGACAGCGGCGCGTCCTGGATCATTATCACGCGCTCAGGGTGCGCGTAGGGCAGCGGACGCAGCAGCACCGCGTTGACGATGCTGAAGACCGCGCTGTTGGCGCCGATCCCTAAAGCCAACGTGATGACCGCGACGACCGTAAGGCTCGGCGCTTTGAAGATCATCCGCAGCGCGTAACGCATATCTTGAAACAAGCTTCTCATGATGCCCTTTGATCCCCTTGAAATTGTTAACCCTGCGGTTTGTGGTTTGACGCTGACAGCCGAAGCACAAACCGGTCCCTTACTCGTATCTGAGCGCCACCATCGGGTCTACCCGCGTCGCCCGGCGGGCGGGCACGAAACAGGCTGCCAGAGCCACTCCTATCAGCGTCAGTGCAATCGTTATGAAGGTGATCGGGTCAGTGGCGCTGACGCCGAACAAGAGGCTGGCGAGCAGGTGCGTCAGGGCGAGCGCCGCGATGACGCCGACGCCGACGCCGGTGATAGCCAGCGTCATGCCCTGACGGATGACCATCGCCATGACCGACGTGCGGTCGGCCCCCAACGCCATGCGCAAGCCAATCTCATGTGTGCGCTGAGTGACCGAATACGACATCACGCCATAGATGCCGACGCTGGCAAGAATCAACGCGACGGCGGCAAAGATCGCCAGCAGCGTCGTGCTGAAGCGCGCCCGCGCCACCGACTCGGATATTAGTTGTTCCATCGTATAGACGCTGGCGATGGGCTGATCGTTATCCAGCGCCTGCACCTCGCGCCGCACCGCTGCAACGTAGGCGAGTGGGTCGCCGTCTGTGCGCGCCACCAATGTCATAAACGGGTAAGCCAACTCGACGTGCGGCCAGTAAGCCATCGGGCGCACGTCGCTGTCGAGGCCCATGTGCTTGACGTCGCCGACAACGCCGATGATCTCGCTCGGTTTCATATCGGAGCCCATGTTGATGAGAATGCGTTGGCCGAGCGGGTCTTCGCCGGGAAAGAGGTCGCGCGCCAGCGTCTCGTTGACGACGACGACGTGCGAAGCGACCGCTTGCTCGCGCTCGTTGAACGTGCGTCCCTGGATCAAGGGGATGCCCATTGCCTGAAAGTAATCTGCGTCGCAAACGCGTGAGTCAACGGTCGGCGATTGACCTGCCGGCGGCGTGGGTCGCCCGACGACGCTCATTCTGGTCGCCGCGCCCAGCCCGGTGAACGGCAGATAGTTGATGGCGCTGGCGCTGCGCACGCCGGGAATCTGCCGCACGCGTTCGAGCGCCTCGCGAAAGAAGCGCCCCGATTGGCCCTCTTCGTGGTACTTCGCATAAGGCAACGATACGCGCACCGTCAGCAGGTTCTTCGCGTTGAAGCCCGGGCTGACCGCTTGCAATCGGGCGAAGCTCTTGATCAACAGCCCTGAGCCGACCAGCAGGACGAGCGCCAGAGCAACTTCGACAATCACAAACAGGTTGCGGAGACGGTGGGCTCGCCCGCCGCTCGCTGCCGTTTTGCCGCCCTCTTTCAACGCATCATTAAGGTTCGGGCGCGACGCTTCAAGCGCCGGCGCCAGGCCGAATAGCACGCCGGTCGCAAGCGCCACCAGCATCGTGAAGCCGAGCACGACCAGGTTCAGCCGCGCGCCGCCCGGCGGCAGCAGAGATTTCGGGCCGAGCGCCACGAGCGCGTCTACGCCCCACATCGCCAGCAGCAGCCCCGCCGCGCCGCTCAACAACGCGAGCACTGTGCTTTCGATCAGCAACTGGCGAACGATGCGCCCACGGCTGGCGCCGATGGCCAGGCGGATGGCCATCTCTTTCTGTCGCGCCGCGGCGCGGGCGAGCAGCAGGTTAGCGACGTTGGCGCAGGCAATCAGCAGGACAAAGGCGACCGCGCCCAGCAGCATCAATAAAGGCTTGCGCATCTCGCCGGTGAACTGTTCGCGGAAGCTGACGAGGTTGATGCCCCAGCCGGTGTTGAAATCAGAATACTGCTTTTCGAGGGCGTCGGCGAGTGCCGTCATCTGGCTCTGCGCCTGTTGCAGGTTGACGCCTTCGCGCAAGCGTCCGACCGCCATGGCATAGCGCCCACGCCGGGTTCGGTCTTCATTACCAAAGAGCATCGGCGCCCATAGCTCGGGGCGGTCGCCGGTGAGCGAGCCGCTGTTGACGAATAACTGATAATCCGGCGGCATCACGCCAATGATTGTATAAATCTCGGCGTTGAGCTTGATCGTCTGGCCGACGATTGATGGGTTGCCGCCGAAGCGCCGCTGCCACAGGCCATAGCTCAAGACCACCGAATCCTGCCGCGTCGGCTGCGCGTCATCAGGCTCGAAGGTGCGCCCGAGCATCGGTTGCGCGCCGAGCAGGTCGAACATATTGAGCGTGACGCGCTGTGCGGCGATCTCTTCGGGATCGGCGACGTCCGTGAGGTTGAGCCGCGTGTCGTAGAGCGCCGCCATATCTTCAAAGGCATCGCTCTGCTCTTTCCAATCGAGGAAGTTGGCCGGCGAGACGACGTTCTGATGTTTGCCGCGCGTGCGGTTGTCTTCCCAGACCATCACCAGTCGGCTGGCGTCACGGTACGGCAGCGGGCGGATCATCACGGCGTTGACTACGGAAAAGATCGCCGTGTTGGCGCCGATTCCCAGCGCCAAGGCGAGCGCCGCAACCAGCGTGAATCCAGGATTTTTCAGTAGCATACGGACGGCATAACGAGCGTCCTGCGCGAGCGTTTCCATTCGACTACCCCCGACTGTCAGGTTCAGACACTTATAATTGATGGGTCATTAGCCAAACGGCGTGCCATGCCAACAGCAGGCAGTAGGCAGTAGGCAGTAAGCAGTCAGAATTGAAGGACTCAACGCGCCCTGCTTATTCGACTAACTTTAAGGATTAGAGGAATTGCCTTGCGTGCTGATTGATGAGGCAAGGTCATCGGAGCCGTCTGGAAGCGGTCTGTACTGCCTACTGCCTACTGCCTACTGTCTACTGGTTCCTGTTCACCTGTGGGATTGCGCTTGTCGAAATCGGGCAGCCGGCCCGCTGGGTCAGCGCTCGCGCTGGTGCGACGCTTTCGTGCTATACTCACGCCAGAAACCGGGAGGTGGATGTTGTGGCGGCTAACCTGAAGGATATTCCGCGACGCTTTTACACGCTAGAGGAATACTTTGCGCTTGAGCATGTCGGCGACGCGCGTTACGAATACTGGGAGGGTGACATCCTCTGCATGAGTGGCGGTAGCGAGCAGCACGGGCGCATCGGCGGCAATGTATATTTCACACTGCGGCAACAACTGGTTGCCGGCAACTGCGAAGCGTTCACCGCCGAGATTCCGATCAAAACGCCACAACTGCCGCCCTACCGCTACCCGGATGCAAGCGTCGCTTGCGGCAAAGCTGAGTTTGAAAAGATTGCGGGCATTGATGTGCTTACGAATCCTGCGCTGGTTGTTGAAGTCCTTTCGCCGGCAACGGAAAGTCAAGACCGCCACGAGAAACGTCTCGCCTATCAGTCGGTACCCTCTTTGATGGAGTACCTGTTGATCGCCCAGGACGCGCCCCATCTGACACACTTCCTGCGTCGGGGAGACGCCTGGACACGTTCGGATTATGCCGACCTTGATCGGCAAATCGCGTTGTCTTCCGTTGGATGTGTGCTGGCCATGCGCGAGGTCTATCTCGGCATCAAGTTCGAATGAACCTCCAAGACAGGCCGAATCTCAGACGCTCGTGCGGCGGTGCGCGATCATGCGCAGCAGTCCGTTGATCGCCAGGTGCAAGAGAATGTAAGCGATCAGCGCGACGATGTATGACAGCCGGAAGCGCATCTGCGCCGCTGCGGGGTCGTCTACCAGGCCGCGAAATGGCGCAAGCAGCGGCGCGGTGATGCTGCTGACGAAGCGATAAAAGCCGGCGCTGCGATTCGCGCCCATCAGGTCGAGCAGGATCATCAAGCCGATAAAGGCGTAGATCAGATAAAACAGATAATCTACGACCTGCGAGATGCGCGCGACGCCGCGCGCCCGCTCGATCTCGGCTTCGGTTTCGACCACTTCGGCGACCGCTTTGTGGCGGAACTCGTCGGCGATTGCGTCGGCTTCGGCGCGCTCGACCCGGTCGAGCCGTTCGGCGCGCGCCGCGATGTGCTCGTGGACTTCGCCGCGCACCGCGCCCTTCATCGCCTCGTGATGCGCCACGCGATTCGATTCGTCAATCGCCAGCTTTTCGTCTTCCAGCATGAATCTTCACCTCGCTAGTAATATCGGCGGGTAATCAGGCTAATGACGGCGACAAACAGCGCCGAGCCGATGATTGACCAGACAATCGGGAACGACTCGCCGGCAATGTGAATCCGAAACATATCCGGCAGCCCGAGGGCGTGCGCCAGGTAAGTGCCCAGCAGCGCGCCAATGAAGCCCAGCGCAATGGCGACCAGACAGCCGCCGCGACTGTAGCCGGCGATGGCCTGCCCGATTGAGCCGCAAATCCCCGCCACCAGTAACAGGATCAGGAATTGAGTCAGGGTCATCTTTCTGCTCTCCTTAGCCCGCTCCCCTATCAGCAAGGCCGATGCCAGGCGGCCTGCGCGGAGCGGAAAGTCATATTTTCAAGCATTTCACGGCAACGCTCGCTCAACATAGCAGAATACGATGCGAGATAGCATTCGCCGGCGAATAATTATCATACAGCCGGCAGTTCAAGCTTTTTTCAAGCCCCGGCGATTACAGTGTCCGCGTTAGAGGTTGAAAACCTTCTGACGGGGGACAGCCATGAAGATCGCCTCAACCGGAAAACGATTCTCGCGCACCAGCATGCTGGTTGTCGCCCTGGTCGCGCTCGCCGTCAGCCTCGGCGTCTTGCGGCTCGGCTATGGCAATGTTGACCGAAAAGTTGCGGGGGCCGCGCCGCCGGCTATCGTGGCGACCGTCGAAGGCCACGACATCAGCGCCCGCGTCTACGAGATGTATCTCAAAAACGGCATCCAGGCGCTCGGCCTCACCGAGACGACCGTTGAGGGCCGCCGCCAGATCGCCCAGTTGAAGGCAGGCATCGTCGCGGAGCTGATCGACCGCGCCTTGATCGAGGCGGAAGCCGAACGGCGCGGCCTGGTCATCGCGGCGGGCCAGCTTGAAAGCCGCTACCGCGAGCGCGTTCAGCAAATGGGCGGGGACGATGCTTACCGCGCTTATCTAAATGAAACGAAGGTTACAGACGAAGACTTCCGCCAGGTCATCGCCGGCGAATTGAAGGGCGAATGGTTGCAGCAGGAGCTGAGCCGCGACCTGACGGTTGAGGCGTCCGACGCGCAGGCATTCTATGATAAAGAGAAAGCCAATCCCAATTACGCCGCACTCTTCATCGAGCCTGAGCGGGTGCGCGCCAGCCACATTCTGATTAACGCTCGCCGCCCGCAAATTCGCGGTGAGTTGCAAGCCCGCGGCACCGGCGATCAGACGCAACTGGATCGGCTGACCACGGAAGAGATGAACAAGCGCCGGGCGCGCGCCACTGAGCTGCTCAATCAATTGAAGCGCGGCGCGAGCTTCGCGGAGCTGGCGCGGCGTACCTCCGACGACCCGGCAACGCGCGAGCGCGGCGGCGACCTCGGATGGTTCACGCGCGACACTCACACGCCGCGCTTCGATGAGGCCGCCTTTGCTTTGAAGCCCGGCCAGTTGAGCGCGGTCATCGAAACCGAGTACGGCTTTCACGTCATTAAAGCCGCCGAGCATCAGCCGCAGCGCACCCGCCGCTTTGATGAAGTGCGCGCCCAGATCGAACAACAATTGCTGACTCGCAAGCGCGCCGAGCGGCTGACGGCGTGGCTCGCTGAGCGGCGTCAGGCCGCCAACATCACAGTTAACCCGGCCTATCGCGAATGAGTTACCAGTTATCAGTTATCAGTTGCCAGTTGTCAGCCGAAATAAAAACCGCCTGCTGACAACTGGCAACTGATAACTGCTCCGAGTTGTCCCCCAACGGTCCGGAGAGCGGCGTGGGAACTATAAAGTCGCTCTTCGGGCCGTCCCCCTCGCGCCGCACATGCATCGGGCATGTGCGGCATTATCTTTCTGTGCAGTCGCGGCGGTGCAGCAATCCTTCGACAGATGCAGCCCGCGGCTTGCGTCGCGCTCCAGCCCTCGCGCGCTAAGTGATTGCAACGTCGCGTGACCGGTTGATTGTTACGGCTGGCCTGAGCCTTGCAATGATGGTGATTGAGCAACCGCAAGGCTGCTCAATTCCAAAAACGATGAGAGTCGTTTCGGTCTAACACGCGCACCGTTTTGCCGTCGGCGCGATGGTATCGGCGAAGCCAAAGCTCTCGCTTACTGTCGCGCTCGGCAGGACGGATTCAGCGTATGAGGCGAGGGCTAGCGGTGACGGAAGAGTTTGGCTTTGAGGGGTGGATATTTGCGGCGCTGGCTTTTATTTATGGATTGGCCATCATGGCGATAGTCGTTGTGACACTCGCGAAAAGTGCGCGGCTCAAGAATCAAAGCGAAGAGAAGAGCCGATAGAATTCGAGATGTTGAGTTTCCCCGGTGAGGGTCACTGGCGAGCGGCCTTCAGAGAGGAACCGGGGAATCGAGCGGCTGCGGGCCGCGCTCGGGCGATGACCAAAGTGAAAGCTACAGGCCGCACGCACACGGCGCATCGCTCAGAGCCAACCGCCCCGCAGCCGTTCGCTATTTCGTAGCCCTTCCGGCAATCGAAGTCAGCTGCACGCGGACGCTGCCCCACGACGGCTCGGCGGTCAACATCACCGGCAACCGGCGCGCGTCCGTGGTGATGAACATCTTCAGGTTATAAAGATTGCTGTCGCGCCCGCCGCTTAGATTCTTTGTCGTCATCTTTACGGTTTCAAATGTGCCGGCGCGCGTCGTCACTTTCTCCTTCGCTTCCGGCGTGACGCTGATCTGGTAGACCTTGCCGTCTTCGATGATGTTGAACTGCCGCGCCCGCCCCACCGTCAAATCCATGCCGCGAATCGCAAACAGCAAACCGGCGATATCATAGGTGTCCGGCGGAATTTCAATCGTGCGCCCATCGTCGAGCCGCGCCGTGCGCTTCTGCTGATCGAGCTGCATCGAGCCCTGGTCGCGCTTCTTGCCATGCCGTGTGTTCTTCTCGGCGCGAAACGGCATCAAGGTGGCGGCGTTCAGGAAAGACTCATAAACGTCGTTGACCTTCATCGCCATGACGCTGACCAGGCCAATCGATTGCGTCTGAGCGCTGACGTGAAAGGCGTCCACGCCGTCTACGGTGCGGCGGTCTTTGGTTTCGAGGGTCAGCTCACCGGCGACGATGAAGTCGGCCCACGACACATCGTAATTCAAGCGCTCGCCGACCGCAGGCACGTACTTCGCCGGCGCCGTGCGGTCTGATTTAATGCTGCGGCTTTGCGCGGCGCTCGTTAGCGTGAGCGCGCAGATGGCAAGCAAAATGAAAGCGCGTTTGAGCATCAGCATGATCGGGATACTCCCTTCCTTTCAGGTCTGATGCGCCCGACACTATTCATGATGCCTCAAAGAAAAAGCGGGGCTCAAGTTAGCTTGAGCCCCGCTCTGTAGCGGTCAGTCAACGTGTGGCGTAAGCCTGAGGCTTACACCGCCGTCGAAAATTATGGGACACGCATTAATTCTAGCGCAGGCTTCGGCACATCGGCCTTTTCGGGGGCCGTGGCCGGCTGCTTGAAATATTCTGACGAAGGGTCAAGGGCCAGAGGCTGGAACGGGTTCATCGGGTTGCCATCAAGACGTAGCTCATAATGCAAGTGTGCAGAGGTGGCGCGGCCTGTACTGCCGGCGCGCCCAACGATCTGGCCGCGCTCGACGCGCTGGCCGACCTGTACGTCGAAGCTCGACAGGTGCGCGTAGTGCGTCGTCACGCCGCCGCCATGATTGATGATGACGAGGTTGCCATAGCCGTGATTCCAACCGGCGGACTGCACAACGCCGGCGAGGCTGGCGCCAATCGATTCGCCCCAGTGCGCCTTGATATCGCAGCCGGCATGAAAGCGCGCGCGGCCCGTGAACGGATCGCTGCGATAACCGAAGGTGCTGCCGACCTGCGCCGTCGAGATCACCGGGCGCGCTTCATACTTCGACTCTATCGCCTTTGGCTCGGCTTTCGCGTCGGGCCGTGCCGGGCTCTTCACTTCGGCCTGTAAATCAGCGGGGATTTCGATGGTCGTCGCGCTGCGCTTGATGACAGTGGGCGCTGCCGGAATGACCGTGGCAAGCTCGAAGGCCGGCGTAGCAGCCGGCTTAACAGTCGGCGCTTCGGTGGCGTTCGCTGATGCGGCGGGCGTCACGACTCTGGGTCGGCTGCCGGCATCTTCGGCGGTCTTCGCGGCGCCGGTGCTGACGATTTGACTGACGCTTTGCGGTGTGGTCGGGCTCGGTTGATTGTTGGTTTGTTGCGCGGTAGCGCTGGCGGTCGAGATGAGCGAAGTCGTTATAAGAGCAATAAGTGCCTGCTTGCGAGTGATCGTCAAAACCCTCTCCTTTTCCGTGCGATAAGATGTGTACTGCTTGCCTGAATGAAAGTGGGGGTACTGCTGTCAGAGGCGGCATTCTATTGATCGGGAGAGGGAGTTGTCAATTAACGAGGGTGTAAAAGCGGCGCGGAAATTCTTGTAAAATTGTTGCGGAAATTGTGAGAGGGCCGGCTTAGCGCGGCTCTTCGTTATGGCGGAGGGTGCGTTTGAGCAGGTAAATCTCAAGCAAACAGCGCTGCTGCAATTGGCGAAGACAGAATAGCTGGCGCTGATCGGTCGCTTCGGCCAGCCGATTTTCGAGGTCGACCAGCAGTGCCCCCAGCGATTGCAATTCCTGTCTATCCCCATCCTGCATGGCTATCGTATTCTCCAATCAATTCGGTTTTCACAATAGAGAGATGTGCCAGAGCCGTCAAAGGATTTACGGGGGATGTTGCGATTTCATTGTTTGAAATTTCAGGCTCGCCGCCTGCTGCTCGGCTTGCGCGAAGGTGCATCGCGCTGGCTATAATTTGGCAGCATACGCAAAGGAGAAACGATGAAAGAAATCAGCCCGCAGGAAGCTCATGAGTTGATGCAGCGCGATCCTGAAATCATCTACCTCGATGTGCGCTCGGTGCCCGAGTTCGAGGCCGGCCACCCGCAGGGGGCGATCAACATTCCGCTCCTGCACTTCACGCCGGGGCTCGGCATGTCGCCCAACGAAGATTTCCCGGCAGTCGTCGAAGCCGCCTTGCCGAAAGATGCCAGGCTAATCGTCGGCTGCAAGTCCGGAGGGCGCTCGGCCAACGCCTGCCAGTTGATGAGCCAGATGGGCTACCAGGATGTCACCAATCTGCGCGGCGGCTTTGGCGGCGCCGCAGATCGTTTCGGACAGGTCATCGAGCCGGGATGGGCGATGCTCAACCTGCCGGTCGCGACCGAAGCCGCCGAGGGCGCTGATTACGCCACACTCGCCGCTCGCGCTAAGAAGTAAGCAAGACGACGTTTACCCTGTAGCGCCATCTATCAGATGGCGCTACAGCCATATGGCAACCGCTCTAAAAAAGAGGCGAGTCAGATGGCCTCTGACTCACCTCTTTTGTTTGTGGCATTCATCACATCGCGTCATTGCTGATTGCGCCGCGCGGCTTTGCGCTCGGCCTTGCTCTGCTGGGCGGCGGGAGCCTGATAAACAGGGGGTCGGTAAGCCGGAGCCTGCGGCGCAGCCTGCTGCTGCTGACGCTCGGCGCGGCGTTGCTGTTTCATCTGCTGGCGCATTTGCTGCGGCGGCGCTTGCTGCTGCCATTGCGGCTGTTGCACGACCTGTGGCTGACGCTCGGCGCGGCGCTGAGCTTTCATCTGTGCGCGCTGCGCTTGCTGTTGAGCGGCCTGCCACTGTTGTTGCGGCGCGGCTTGCTGCTGTTGGCGCTCGGCACGGCGCTGCATCTTTATCTGAGAGCGCTGTTGCTGCACCACCACTTGCTGCTGTTGCTGCTGACGTTCAGCGCGGCGTTGCGCCTTCATCTGTGCGCGTTGCGCTTGCTGCGGCGCGGCCTGTTGTTGTACCTGCTGCTGTCGCTGCTGGCGCGCCAATTGTTTCTGCTGGCGGCGCGATTCAACCTGCTGCGGCGGCGCTTGCTGCTGCGCCATCTGCTGACGTGCCGCCTGTTTTTGGGCGCGGCGTTGCTCGCGCTGCTGGTTGACTTGCGCCGGTTGCGAGGCGGCCTGTTGTTGCCGCGCCGCCATCTGCTGTTGTCGTTCAAAGCGGCGCTGTTGCTTCGGCGTCATCGCCTGCGACTGCGCTTGCTGCGCGGCTTGCTGCGATGGCGCGACCTGTTGCGCCTGGGCAAAGGCCGGCTGCTGGCGGCGCTCCTGCTTCAACTGGCGCAGCTCTTGTTTGGCCGAGCGGTCGCCCTGTTCCAGCCGTGTCCGCAACTGGGCGATGCGCTGGTCGCGTTGCTGCCCGGCGACCTGCTGCGACGCCTGCGCGCCGGCGAGCGGCACACCATCAGCGCGCTGCGCCATCACCACCTGCCCGCTGTTTTCAAACTGTAACTTGTTTCGCTTTTGCTTCTCCGGCACCGGCTGGTACTGGAGCGCTTGCGCGGCGTCACCCCGCACCGGCGGCACCACCGGCGCAACGCTGGTTACAACGGGGCGATTGAACATCGCCGCCGCCATCTCGCGCCGCGCCTGCTTGCGTTGGGCGCGATCTTCCTGCATAGCGAGCTGGCGTATGCCCGCAACCTGATACGGATCAATCACCGGCTGCGCCTGCTGAATCCATTGCGGGTTGGTCGGCACGATGACGCTCTGGTTGATCGGTTGAGTGAATGCCTGCACCGGCACGACCGTCACCGCCGTCGGATAAGTCATGTTCACATAGTTGCGCTGCACGATCATCTGTTCGACGACCTGTGGTGATTCCAGGTACTGCGGCGCGAAGCTCGCGTCATAGTAACGCGACATGTACGGCTCGCCCGGCGCCAGCGGCACCCAGGCGACCTGCGACTGTTGAATGGGCACGAAAGCAACCAGCGCCGGCGCATAGACCGCCTCTGTGCGGCAGCCTTCGGGCACCCACATCCAGCGTTGCTGATTCACATAGGCCCAGCGGCCATAGTGATAAGGCGCATAGCCCCACGGCTCACTCGACACCCACGTTGGCCCCCAGACATCATTCACGTCCCAGTAACCCTGGCGGTAAGGCGACCAGTCGGCGGCGACGCGCGGCGCCCAGCAGCGACCGTAGCCGTCCACGTCCTGCCAATCGCCATACTCGTCCAGGTCATAAAGGCCCGGCACCTCTTCGGTGACGTACTGATAGCTGACCGAGCGGCTGTACGGATCATAGTAGTCAGGGTCATCAAGGTAAGTGTCGTAGTTGCGATAGCGCCCATCATAACGATTCGGATAGTGGTAGCCATAATAATCGTTGAGGATGTTGCCGGCGGCCTCCGGCGCGATGTGCGACACCAGCGCCTGCGCGGCCACCTGACTGGCGAGCGTCAGGATTTCGCCCTTGTTGATTACGCCTGAGCCGGCCAGCCCGACGACTTGCGCCAGACCGTTCAGGACGCTGACCGTCGTGTTGCCGTCATCGCCGATGCCGAGCTGATAAAGTCCCGGCTCCGAAAAGTCTACTGCGCCACAGGGCGTGGCGACTTCGTACAATTCGCCGTTGGTAAGCTCGCCGACATCAAAGACCGCCGAGCCGCTGCGCAACGCAAGCTGCGTCCGCTGGTCGGCAAGCGACAGCACATCGAGCGCGGTGTCAGGATTGAGCCGCACGTAATTGCGCCCGGTCAGCGCAATCTGCGCGTGCGAAACGCCGCGCGCCCAGACGCGGTCGCCGACCGTCAGCGGCGCATTCACCTGAGCGTCGGCCCAGCTCAATTGATCGTTGTCGGCTTGATTGAGCGCCTGCGCGATATCAACGTTGCCGTCCAGGCGTTCGAGTCGTGCGGCGCGCGGTTTCGCCAAAGCTTCGACCTTGGTTTCTGTGTGCTTCAATAAGAGAATCGCGCCCGACGCGCCGATAATGCCGGCCAGCACCAGAATAATGGCGACGTGCGGCGGGACGCTTGATAATCGTTTAATGAGTTGTTTCATAAATCCTCCCCTGGCCTTGTTGGCTCGATATGGCTGAATGCTTGTTAGTGCAAGCTGAATGCCTCACACCGTCCGCTTATAAGGGGATGCGCTAGCTCGGCAATTCGTTTGTCGTGGTATGAATTTGAGGGACGCGGCGCGCCCGCCTGTACGCTTAGCAAACGCGCGCGCGGCGGTTATGCTTACACGATATGGTGTCGGCAGCGACGATATAGAAGGGCAGCGGCGCGAGGCTCTTTGTGGCGCAAGCTAACAGCTTGCGCCGCATTATTACTTGCCAAAAACAACGCGCCCGCCGACGATGGTGTAGACGACATAGGTTTTTTGAATGGCGTCAGCCGGAATGCGGAAGATATCTTGTGACAGCACCGTGATGTCTGCGAGCTTGCCCGCTGCAAGCGTGCCTTTGTCGTGTTCGGCGAACTCGGCGTAAGCACATCCGGCGGTGTAAGCGCGCAGCGCCTCTTCGACGGTGATCTTCTGTTCGGGAACCCAGCCATGCGGATTGCGCCCGTCAATCGTCGCCCGCGTGACTGCTGCGTAAATGCCGAGAATCGGCGACAGCGGCGCCACCGTCCAGTCGGAGCCGAAGACTAGCGTAGCGCGCGCGTCGAGCAGTGAGCGGAATGGATAAGTCGTCTTGAGGCGCGTCGGGCCGATGCGCTTTTCGGCCCAGCGGCCATCGTCTATGGCATGGTAAGGCTGCACCGAAGCAATGACGCCGAGCGCGGCAAAGCGCGCAATGTCGCTCGCCAGCAGGTGCTGCGCATGCTCGATGCGAAAGCGGCGGTCACGCGGGCCGTTCACTCGCGCCACCTCTTCAAAATAATTCAACGCGATGTTGTTGGCTTTGTCGCCGATGGCGTGAACCGAGCATTGCAGCCCGGCTTTGTCGGCGTCTTTGATATTCTGCTTCATCACGCCTTCGGGGATGTTATCGTCGGCCATCAATCCCGCCGTGCCGGGCGCGTCGGTGAACGGCTCGAAAAACAGTGCCGTCGTCGAGCCGAGCGAGCCATCCATAAACGCCTTCAAGCCGCCTAGCCGCAACCAGTCGTCGCCGCGCCCTTGCCGCGCCACCATCTCAGCCTGCCGCTTCCAACTGCTCAAGGGCGTGCGCGCGTAAACTCGCACCGTCAGCTTACCGGCGTCGCGGTATCGCTTGTAGACATCGTAGTGCGGCCAGGCGGTGATGTCTTGAACCGAAGTCACGCCGACACGCGCCGCTTCTTTCAGCGCCGCGTCGAGCGCCTCGTTGTAATCCTGCTCGCTCGGCTCGGGGACGAGCGGCCAGACCAGGCTCATCGCCGCGTCTTTAAGCACTCCTGTCGGCTCACCGGTCTTCGGATCGCGGACGATGGTGCCGCCCGGCGGGTCTACGGTGTCGCGAGTGATCTTCGCCATGCGCAGCACGACACTGTTGGCGAGCGCCATGTGGCCATCCAGCCGTGAGACGAAGACCGGATTATCGGGTGTCGCCGCATCGATCAGCTCTTTGGTCGGCAGTGGGCCGCCGGGCCATAGCTCGTGATCCCAATCGCCGCCGGTGATCCAGCGACCGGTGCCTAAACGCACGGCTTGCGCTTTGATGCGCGCGGCGAACTCTGCCGGCGTGCGGGCGTCGCGCAAGTCAACCGACAATAGTTGAAAGCCGCCGCTCATAAAGTGCGTGTGATCGTCTATGAAACCGGGCACCGCGAGGCGGCCTTGCAGATCGATAACGCGGGTCTGCGGGCCTAAGAGCTTTTTGATTTCGTCGCTGCTGCCGACGGCAATCAATCGCTCGCCGCGCATGGCTACGGCTTCGGCCCAGGAGCGCATGGCTTCGCCCGTATAGATGCGGCCATTGGTCAACACGAGGTCGGCCTGCACCGGCGTGCGCGAGAACGCTTCAGCAATCAATTCTGACACGAACGGAATGATATCGGCCTGCGTGCTGTTGTCAACGGTGAAGACCGTGAGGATATATTCAGCGCCGTTCGGCAGGCGGATGTAAGCGGCGTCGTGGCGCGTCGAAGAAGTCCAGCCGGCTTTCGAGTAAAGCTGCGCGCCCGTCGGCAAGCTCTTGCCGGAGAATCGCGTCGCCTGATCGTCCGGGTCATCCGATTTGTAAGACGGATCACGGCGCAGCAAATCCATCATCGCCCGCGAGCGTGCCGGCGTCGCGGCGCGTCCGGTGACAATTTCGAACAACAGGCGCGCGACCGCCGCGGTCGTGAGCTTGTTGCGGTTCTCGAAGTTTGGCCCCAGGCTCTGGCGGTCGCGCCCGTACGGGCCTTCGCTCCAGGTCTTCTGATTGACGTTGATCTTCTCGAAGCCGAGGCTTGCGAAGTAGCGATTGACGGCGTTGCGCTGGTCAAGCCACGGCTTGAGCGCGGCGTCGTCCAGCTCAGGGCCATCGGTTGTGCGGGTGAGGGCGTTGAAGACGTAATGCGTCGCATCATTCGATGACGCGACGATCATATCGTGCAAGGCGCGCTCAAGCTCTGGCGAGGCTTTCAGGTCGCCGGTCTCTAGCTGATGATGCGCGGCGACCAGATAAAAGAGCTTGACGACGCTCGCCGGGTAAGTCGGCTCCTGGCCGCGGTGGCTGGCCCACGCCGGATGCTCGCGGTCGTTCAGGTCGATCAGCGTGATGGCGATCTTGTCCGCCGTCAGCCCGCCCTTGCCGAAGCGCTCGACTGCCGCGTTGACGACGTTGCCGACAAGCTGTTGAAGATGCGCCGACGGCGCGAACCGTGGGCGCGCTTGCGGCGTGGGTGATTGCGCCGCGGCGTCCGTGCGGATGAGCGCCAACGTCGCAAGCAACGCCGCGAGCGTGAAACAAAACAGGCGGGATCGATTCATACGGATTCCTGAACGGGCCGAATGAAGCTGCCGGTCTATCTTAAATGTGGTTAAGATTACTTTCTCTTACTCTGCCAGAGGCGCGCTTCGAGGCGGCCCAGTTGCTCGCGGCTCGGCGCGCCTTCGATCATCACTACGTCTTTGTCGCGCAGCTCGATGCTCACCAATCCCTCGCTCGTTTCATAGACGCGGCGCGTCACTTTGTCGTCGGTGTCGTGCTTGAGCTTGTAGCGCTGCTCGCTGCGCTCGGAGTAAGCGGTGAAGAACTCGCGGGCATCGGCAGGCGTGTCCCAGGTCGTGTACTGCGCCAGCAGAGAAGCGCCGCTCGCGTGGTTCTCGTAAAATGCATAACCGTCGCCGCCCCACCCGGCAGCGGCGGTGCGGGCGCGAAACTTCGGCAGAAACTCGCTGAGAATGACAAAGTAACCGAACTCACCGTTGACGTCTTCGTCGGCGCGCTTCCATTCTTTGCCGAGCGTCGCGCTGAGGTCGTTCAGCGCCAACTTCACAGGCATGTCGTGCGCCAGGTATTTCTCCGGGTGCATGATCTGTTCGCTCGAAGCCGGCAGCGTCGTGTAAGCGGCGTCGAGGCCGCGCCACGAGCCGTTCTTCAACACCGCCTGCGTGAAGCCTGCGCCGTAGATGTAGGGGAATTGCAGGTTCTCGCGCAGCACACGCGGCGCCGCCGACAGCACAGGGTAGTTCGGGTCGCTGGCTTCGGCGTCGTTGTCGAGCAGCCGGTCGGTCAGCGAATCGATCTTGGTGATATCAATCCCGCGCAGCCCGCTCTGCTCCAGGTCGTAGATGATCATGATCAGCGTTGCTTCGCCTTCAACGAGGGCGTGCGCCGCCAGCTCGGCATCGGCGTCGCCCTTCGGCCATTTCTCGAAGCGCCGCAGGTTGAAGTGCTGATCCTGGAGCGCGTGCATCAGCTCGTGCGCCATGACCTTCTTCTGCTCGGCCAGCGGCAGCCATGCGGCGAGATAAAACTCTTTCGTCTTTGGCTCGTAAAAACCGGCCACCTGCTCGCGCAGCAGCTTGACGACATATTCACGGAGCTGAAAGTTCTGCGGCACCAGGCCGAGCTTGAGGAGCGTCTTCTGCGAGGCGTCGAACTCGGCGGGCGGCGTGCTTTCGTCGAGGTCGCGCATGACCGATTGCTCGATCTCGTCGCGAGTTTTAAAGGCACTCTTAACCGGCTCTTTGATTGCCAGCTCGCGCATGCGGCTGACGGTTTTCAACACATCATCGGTGGCGTTGAGCGTCGCCGTGGAGTCTGCCGGCTTGATCGCCGGCGCGCCTTGCCAGGCGACAGCGCCCGTAGAAGTCAGTAACGCCAGGGCCAGCACCAGCGACACGCTGGCGGTGAATCTTTTGACCATTCTGTTGAAGACCTTTCTAAAGTGAAGCTAGATGGAATTGTCGCTGTGCCGCCGCCGGTTTGTCAAAGGTTCGCTCATTGGCCGCTGCCCGACAGCGATGGAATGGTTCAGACTTGTGCCAGCAGCTCGAAGTACCGCTCGCGGCTCATTGCGGCGGTGCGCAGATTATTTTGAATGATGAAGACGGGAACCGCATCCCATTTGGGAATCACCACAGGCCGCTTGTAGCCCGGCTTGGTCAAACTAAGGTGGTCGCCTTTCGTGCGGCTATGAACCCATCCATCAAGCTCGAATACATGAACAAGCTTTGAATAATGTATCGGCTTGATTGCAGCCATCTCGTACGCTCCTTGCCATGCCTAAGCACCACGCCAGTTATGATAAGGAGCCAAGGTGTTCATCATCTGTGCCAGCATCAGGCTTTGCTGCGGCTGTCCATTACCCACCATCTTCAACCTGGGTTTATAGGAATTATGTCAATGGCGACGCGATGTCTAAGCTATCCACTTGCAAAACGGCAGGCGGTATCCAATTCTCTCCATCCCTGACGAAGCCTGACTCTTCTAGAACTTCGTTCAGTGTGCCGATGTCTTCACAGGTTTCGAGAAACAATTCAATAGCTTCACGCACATTGCGCCGGGCCTCTTCTATGTCGTGGCCACACGACGACACATCGAGTGGAACGCAGTGCGCGATGATGACCTCGCCCTCTTCAAAAAAGACAATCGGCACGCTACGTAATTCGACGTTCATCGGTTTACCTCCGTAAGATGGCATCATTCTATCACACCTCGTTGGTCGATTCGTCATCTGCTGTGCGCTGGCACGGCTTATCAGCAAGGTGCTAGAATTTCAAATTACCTCAGCCGGTGGGCCTTCGCCCTATGGCCCGGAGTTTCAAGCAGAGGAGTCAGACGAGCACGGTATGCGAGCGCACGTCGTTACATTCGGCTGTCAGATGAACGAGTATGACACGCACGCCATTCAATCAGAGCTGGCGGGCTTTGGCTATTCGTTCGTTGACGATTACCACGAGGCCGATCTCGTGCTGGTCAACACCTGCGCGGTGCGCGGCAAGCCGGTCGAAAAGGCACAGACCTTGCTCGGCGAGCTGCGCAAAGAGAAGCAGCGGCGGCGCGGCGCGCTGACCATTGGCTTGATGGGCTGCCTGGCGCAACTCGCCGAAGGTCGCCGCATGGGCGAGAAGTTCGCCGTTGACATCATGCTTGGCCCCGGCGCCATCACCGAGATCGGCGCGGCCATCTCTCGCGGCAAGTTTCAATCCTTCGACTTCAAAAACGAGTTGCAGTTCTACACGCCGCCGCCGCCCACGGGCGCCGTCAGCGCTCACCTGACGATTATGCGCGGCTGCAATCACCGCTGCACCTACTGCATCGTGCCGCAGACGCGCGGCAGCGAAGTATCGCGGCCTGCCGAGGACATCCTCGGCGAAGCGCGAGCGCTCAGAGATGCCGGTGTGGTTGAAGTCACGCTGCTTGGCCAGAACGTCAACTCTTACGGGCTTGCCGAAGGCACAGGCACGCGGCGGCGACAGCTCGACGGCTATCCATCGTTTGCCGAATTGCTGCGCATGGCCGGGCGCGTCGGCATCCCGCGCGTTCGCTTCGTCACCTCGCACCCGGTCAATTTTGACGACGAGATCATCGAAGCCATCGCCGACACGCCGGCAGTCTGTCGCTACATCCATTTGCCTGTGCAGTCGGGATCGAATCGCATACTGAAGCGCATGGCGCGCGAGTACACCCGCGAGTTTTATCTCGACCGTGTGCGGCGCGTACGCGAGCTGTTGCCCGATGCAACGATTTCGACCGACATCATCGTCGGCTTTCCCGGCGAGAGCGAAGAGGATTTCGAGCAGACCCTGTCGTTATACCGCGAAGTCGGCTACGACGCGGCTTATATGTTCATCTACTCGGAGCGCGAAGGCACACCGGCACAGATTCACTTTGAAGACGTGGAGCGCGCGGTGAAGACCGAGCGGCTCGGTCGGCTGGTCGAGTTGCAAAAGGCTGTGTCGTTCGAGCAGAACCAACGGTGGATCGGACGCGAGGTCGAAGTGTTGGTCAAAGGCGCAGCGGACGAAGCCGGCTTTGTGCTGGGCCACACACGCGGCAATCATGTGACGATGATCAAAGGCAATCTGACGCCGGGCGTTCACCGCGTGACGGTCGTTCACGCCACTCCTAACCGTCTCTATTGCGAAGCCCACGGCGCTGTTAGTCTGGAGCCGACCACACGCCGGCGAGAGTTGAAAGTCATCTCGCTGCCGACGATTTGAAGTGCGCGGCGAGACGGCATTGTCTCGCCGCTCACGGCTGATCAAGTTATATTTTGGTCGTAGCGGCGGAGATGATCCAGGCAGCCACACCAAAGATTAATCCAAATTCCAACATCGTAATTACCCCCTTGTAGAATTAATCGGTACGTTTGTATAGAACCGCTCGCCGGGCATTTGATACCAACGGGTCAAAAAATTCATCCTTAAAATATGAATCGCACGAACGGGCATGGAGAGCGAATATCTATCCGTGCCGTTCGTGCGATTCGCGGCTTCGAGTTTTCAAAGACTACGGCGGCGCCTCACTCGCCCTTCACCGTAATCTTATTGACGACGCGGCGCACGCCTTTCACTGAACTGGCGATGCGCTCGGCGCGCGATTTTAATTCTTCGCTCGGCAGCTCGCCGCTCAAGGTGGCAGTGCCGTTGCTGACCTTCACATCTATCGGGTGGGTGCGCAGCTCCGAGTCGTCGAGCAGTTTCGACGTTACGTCAACTTCAACGGTGACGCCCGAAGTCGAAGACGCGGAAGGCGCGGCTGCCGACGAGGGCGTAGGCGAAGACGGGGGCGCGGGAACCGTGACGGTTGTCGGCGATGACGGCGGCGGCATGACGACGACCGGCGGCGCGGGCTGCGCAGGCTGCGCAGTCGTCGGCATCTGCGGCGGCGCGGCGGCGCGCTGTGCGGCATCGGCGCGTGCCCTTTCGATCTCAAGCTGCGCATCCTGATTGCGCTGCTGATTGTTCATGATTAAAAGCGTGATGAGCACGGCAACCGCTATTCCGGCGATGACCAGAGCTGCAATCGCTCCGCCCGACAAGCCGCGCCGCTCATAGACGACCGGCGGATAATCTTCTTCCACCACCGTGCGGCGGTCCAGGGGAACATCTTCGACGACCGTATGCGTTTCGCGTATTTGTGCCATAACTATTCATCCTCCTATCAATCTATGAGCAAGCCTTCAAACAGTGCGAATCCTCATTGCCGCGCCCGATGATGCTACGGCGAGCGTATGGAAATGCGCCGGCTCGGCGGCAAAAAGCTTACTCAGCCAATGCTAAGGCAATGCGTGTGCCTGAGCATTCATAGCCACGGCCAATTGCCATAATTCGCCGGGGCGGCGGCCAGAGACTTCTTGAAGGCCGCCGAGCCAGATGTTATAGTGAGCGTGTCTTCATCAAGTTGCACAGGGATGTAGAGCTACACTGTTTACCAGGAGGCGATTATGGCCGAAAACGAGAGCTCAGCAGCATCTGAGAAGTTGACATTTCTATTGATTGGCGCCGGCATCGGCGCGACGCTGGCGCTGCTGTTTGCGCCTAAGAGCGGGCGCGAGCTGCGCGGCGACATCGCCGATTACACGCGGCGCGGCGTTGACGTGGCGGGCGAAGGCGCGCGGCAGATCGGCACGCGGGCGTCAGAGCTTTACGACAACACCAGCGAGCGCGTACAGACCGCTTACGGCTCGGCGCGCGAGCGCGCGGCGGGCGCTTACGGTGCGGCCCGCGAGCGCGTGTCGCAGAGCGCTGAAGCCGTCGCTGATGTCGCTTCGCGGCAGAAAGATCAGATTCAAGCGGCTATCGAGGCAGGCAAGCAAGCTTACCGCGAAGAGAAACGCAAGGCCGGTGAGTTTGCTGGCGCCGGCGCTGCCGCCGAACCCGAAGCGTAACGCAGACAACTAACAGCGTGGCGGCAGCGCCCCTTGCTGATTGCCGCGCGGCGTTGATATTTGCCGACTGGCCTCGCGAAGTTGCAGGGACGCGGGATTATACGAGCCGGGCTTGCCCCGGCTGAGCCATCTCTATTGCGCAACTTGCTTTCGGGCAAGGAGGGCTTGTGGATCAGCGAACCTTCTACATCGTCGTCACGGTTGCCACGGCGGTCATCACTTTGAGCTTCCTCATCCAGATGGCCATGATGATCGGCATCGCGCGTGCCGTGAAGCGATTGACGGGTGTCGCCGAAGCGATTCAGAAGAAGGTCGAGCCGCTGATTGCCAAGACCGAGCCCATCATCGCCAAGGTCGAGCCGCTCGTAGATCAGGTGCAAGGGACAATCAGCAACGTGCGCGTTGCGGTTGACCGAATCACCGTGCAGGCGCAAGAGACCTTTGACAAAGTAACGGTCGAAACGCGCGCCATCGCCGCTGCCGTTTCGACATCGTCGCGCGAGATTGCCGGACTGGCGCAGCGCCAGGCCGAACAGGTCAGCAGCACCGTCGAGATGGCGACGATGACGCTGCAAAGACAGATCGTAGAAATTGACGGCTTGCTGACACGCACGCAGGATCGCATCGAAGACACGACCACCGAAGTGCAGACCGGCGTGCTACAGCCCATGCGCGAGCTGTCGGCTTTGCTGGTCGGCTTGCGGCGAACTATCGAGATGCTGTTCGGGCGCGGGCGCAAATCGATAGATCAGGCATATCAGGACGAAGAGATGTTTATTGGATAAACAACGGGTTGCCGGCGCGACACCAAAGCGGCTTTCAGAGCCGTTTGCGTGTCGTTCAAAGCTTAAAGGCTGGTGACTCTATTCAAGCGGCACCTGGGTTCCTCTTCGCAGGAGTCAGGTGCCTTTGAATTTTAGATTGCCGATTGCGGAATTAAGATTGAGAAGGCCGCTCGTTGATTGCAAATTGCCGGTAGCGCATTGATGCGACCAGTCCGTGTTTCATCAATCCGCAATCTAAAATTCACCGGGGAGTTATGTCAACCGAAACACCATTCGATTTGAAAGCGACCGTGAATCTGCCGAAGACTGGCTTCGCGCAGAAGGCCAACCTCACCCAGCGCGAGCCCGAGCGCCTGGCGCGCTGGCAGCAGATGGGGCTCTATCAAGCGCTTTGCCGGGCGCGACAGGGGCGGCCTATGTTCGTGCTGCACGATGGCCCGCCCTATGCCAACTCCGATATTCACATCGGCACGGCGATGAACAAGATTCTTAAAGACATTGTGGTGAAGTCGCACTCGATGCTCGGCTTTGATGCGCCGTACGTGCCGGGCTACGACTGCCACGGGCTGCCGATTGAAACTTACGTTGACAAGAAGCTCGGTGCCAAGAAATCGCAGATGGACCCGCTGACTATCCGCCGCGCCTGTCGCGAGCATGCCGCCGAAGCTTTGAAGCGGCAGACGCGCGACTTCCAGCGGCTCGGCATCCTCGGCGAATGGGACGACCCGTACCTGACGATGTCGAACGCTTATGAGGCCGAGACGGCGCGGCTGTTCGGGCGTTTCGTCGAGCGTGGTTTCGTTTACAAAGGCGGGCGGCCCGTCTACTGGTGCATCCACGACCAGACGGCGCTTGCCGAAGCCGAAGTCGAATACAAGGAACACACCTCGCCGTCGATCTACGTCAAGTTCCCGCTGCCTGCTGATCAGATGCGCGAGCTTGAGCGGCGGATTGCCGCGAGCGGTTCGCAATCCGCAATCCGCAATCCGCAATCCGCAATCGAAAAGCCGGTCTATGTGCTGATCTGGACGACGACGCCGTGGACGCTGCCGGCCAATATCGGCATCAGCGTCAACCCGAACTTCGATTACGCGGCGGTTGACGTGGGCAGTGAAGTTTACATTGTCGCTAGCGAGCTGGTCGCGGCGGTGGCCGAAAAGTGCGGCTTTAACGAACCGAAGGTCATTGCCGAGTTTTCCGGCGCGCTGCTCGACCGTCTGCAAGCGCGGCACGCATGGCTTGACCGGCCTTCAATCCTGATGGTCGGCGAGCACGTCACGCTCGGCGGCGAGGCCGATGCCGAAACTGAATTGGATGTCGCCGACGCGCAGAAGAAAGGCACGGGCAAAGCCGGCACCGGCTGTGTGCATACCGCGCCCGGTCATGGCCACGACGACTTCGTCATCGGTCAGCAGTACCGGCAGCCGCTTCAGCCGATCTATACAGCGCTCGGCGTTGCCGAAACCGAAGTCTATTGCCCTGTGGATAACGCCGGTCGCTTCACGGCAGAAGTCGAGCACTTCGCCGGTCTAAAAGTCTTTGAGGCGAACCGCCGGATTGTTGATTTTCTGCGCGAGTCGGGGGCGCTGGTCTTCACCGAAGATTACGCGCACCGTTATCCACATTGCTGGCGCTGCCACCGCCCGGTGATCTTTCGCGCTACGCCGCAATGGTTCATCTCGATGGATCGCCAGGACGGCGAAGGGCAAAGCCTGCGCGAAAGCGCGGTGCTCGAAGTCGGCAACGTCCGCTGGCTGCCGGGCTGGGGCGCCGATCGCATGCGCAATATGTTTCTCAGGCGGCCCGACTGGTGCGTGTCGCGTCAGCGCGTCTGGGGCGTGCCGATCCCTGCGTTCTACTGCAACGGCTGTCACGAAACGATTGCCGACGCGCAGTTGATCGATCACATCGCCGACCTCTTCGACAAAGAATCTGCCGACGCATGGTACGCGCGCGAAGCCCGTGACCTGCTGCCTGAAGGCTTCTTGTGTCCGAAGTGCAATGGCGACGATTTTGCCAAAGAGAATGACATTCTCGACGTCTGGTTCGACAGCGGCTCGTCGTCGCTTGCGGTGCTGGAGATCGAGCGCAAGCTGCCGTGGCCTGCCGATGTTTATCTGGAAGGCCCCGACCAGTATCGCGGCTGGTTCAACTCGTCGCTGATGGTGGCGCTGGCGGCGCACAATCGTGCGCCTTACAAGACGGTCATCACGCACGGCTGGACAGTGGACGGCGAAGGCAAAGCCATGCACAAGTCTGCGGGCAATGCCATCTCGCCTAACGAAGTGGTTGATCGGTCGGGCGCCGAAATTCTGCGCCTCTGGGTGGCGTCGTCGGATTATCAGGAAGACGTGCGGCTGTCGGACGAGATTCTCAAACGGCTGGTGGACACCTATCGCAAGCTGCGCAACACGGCGCGCTACGCGCTCGGCAACCTGAGCGACTTCGATCCGGGCCGCGACGCGGTCGCCGAAAGCGAGATGTGGGAGATTGATCGCTGGGCTCTCTCCGCGACGCGCGAAGTGGCGCGCAAGGTGCTTGATGCTTACCAGCGGTTCGAGTACACCACCGTCTATCACACGCTTTACAACTACGCGACGGTGACGCTATCGGCGGTCTACATCGATATACTGAAAGACCGTCTCTACACGTTCGCGCCGAAGTCCGCGGGGCGACGCAGCGCGCAGACGGCGCTTTACCAGATCGTTGATGCCTTCGCGCGCTTGCTGGCGCCGGTGCTGGTCTTCACGGCGGACGAAATCTGGGAGAGCCTGCCGGGCGAGCACGAAGCGTCGGTGCATCTGGCGGAGTTTGCTGATGCCCAGGCGCGCGACGGCGACGCTGAATTGCTGGCGCGATGGGGCAAGCTCTTCGAGGTGCGCTCGGCGGTGCAGAAAGCGCTCGAAGAGAAGCGCAACGCGAAAGTCATCGGCGCATCGCTCGAAGCTCAGGTTACCGTGCGTGCGACTGGTGAGACGCTGGCGCAGCTCGCCGCTTATGAAGATCGATTGGCCGACATCTTCATCGTCTCCGGCGTGACACTCGAAGACAGCGCGGGCGGCGATCTGGAAGTGACGGTCACCCATGCCGATGGCGCGAAGTGCGAGCGTTGCTGGCACTGGGGCGACACCGTGGGCGCGGACGCGCGCTTCCCGACGATTGATGCGCGCTGTGTGCGTCAACTCGAAGAAGGCTGGCTATAACCAGTGAAGGGCTTGCGGTGGACGACCCAAATGCGCATCCTTAGAGAAGAGGAAGTTTGATGAGCTCAGAAGCGGTCGGCGCGAGCGCCGGGAAAGCGAAGTACCTGATCATCACGGCGTTCGTGATGGCGCTCGATCAATTCACCAAGTATGTCGTTTCGACGCGCATGCAGGAAGGCGACGAGATCGATGTGATCCGCAATTTCTTCGCCATCAGCTACACGAAGAATCCCGGCATCGCTTTCGGCATGCTCAACAGCGGCAACCTGCGCTGGCTGTTTGTAGCCATCTCGGTGGTCGCCGTGCTGGTCGTGCTGGCTTACATGATGCGCACCGCGGCGACCAACCGGCTGTTGCTGTGGTCGCTGGCGCTGCTTGCGGCAGGCATCTGCGGCAACCTGATTGACCGCGTGCGCATTGGCCGGGTGATCGATTTCTTCCTGGTGCATTACCGAGACCATCAGTTTCCCGTCTTCAACGTCGCCGACACTGCCATCAGCATCGGCGCTGCGTTGATGGCCATCGAGTTGTTCATCACTCCGCAGTCCGAGCGAGCAACCGAAGCGGCGCCCGCTGAATCTTTGTTGAGTGGTGAGGAAGAACCAGAAGTCAGAAGTCAGGAGCCAGAGGGCAGGGAAATAATGAATGCAGAATGATGAATGATGAACTGCCAGAGCTAGCGCCCATTGCGGCCTGACGATTCTTCTTTAATCATCGTTCATCGTTCATCGTTCATCGTTTTTTAGAGGCAGTACCTATGTTTCCAGAGCTCTTTAGAATCCCCGGACTGGGCATCCCGCTGGCGACCTATGGCGTGTTGCTGGCCATCGGCTTCATCCTGGCGCTGTGGCTGACGGCACGGCTGGCGGCGCGCGACGGCCTGCCCAAGCAGCGCATTTACGATCTTGGGTTGTACGTGCTGGCGGCGTCGCTGGTCGGCTCGAAGGCTTTGATGGTCGTCACCGAGTGGAACGATTATGGCGGCGACTGGCGGCGCATGCTGTCGCTCGATTTCTTGCGCTCGGGCGGCGTCTTCTATGGTGGGCTGCTGGCGGCGGTGCTGGCGAGCGTCCTCCTGATGCGCTGGTGGCACCTGCCGTGGCCGAAGACCTCGGACGCCTTTGCGCCGGGCATCGCCCTGGGTCATGCCATCGGGCGGCTCGGCTGTTTTTCCGCCGGCTGCTGCTGGGGCAAGCCGACGACTTCGTGGATCGGCGTCCACTTCACCGAAAAAGCGAGCGAGTTGACCGGCGTGCCGATTGACGCGGCGCTGGTGCCGACGCAGTTGATCGAAGCCATCGCAAACCTGATGATCTTCGGCTTCCTGTTGTGGCTGACGAAGCGGCGCAAGTTCGAAGGCCAGATCATCTACGCCTACCTGATGATTTACGCGGTGGTGCGCTTCACCATCGAGTTCTGGCGCGACGACCCGCGCGGCTCGCTGTTGGGCCTCTCGACATCGCAGTTCATCTCCATTCTGATGTTCGCCTTCGGGCTGGTGATGACGCTCGTTGCCCGCAAGCGTCACGCCGCCAAAGACGCGGCGCAGCGCCAGGGCGTCTTGATAGTAGGCAGTAGGCAGTAGGCAGTTCTGCTGCGCTCTGTTGGAGCAACGAGAACGTTCTACTGCCTACCGCCTACTGCCTACTGCTTACTGCCTACTGCTTCTGTGTCGAACGAACTGCAACTCCTGACGGTTGATCCTGACGCGGCAGGCGCGCGGCTCGATGCGTTTGTTGCCGGCCAACTACGCGACATCAGTCGCACGCGCATTCAACGCGCCATCGAAGATGGCGATGTACTGGTCAACGAGCGCGCCGCGAAATCGAGCTATCGCGTGCGCGCCGGCGACCATATCGAGATTGACCTGCCCGAACCGCCGCCCGTCGAGCTGCCGCCCGAAGCCATCCCGCTCAACATCGTTTATGAAGACGATGATTTGATCGTCGTTGACAAGCCCGCTGGGCTGGTCGTGCATCCCGGCGCCGGCCAGGAATCGGGCACGCTCGCCAATGCGCTCGTTTATCATTTCAATGAGCTGTCGGGAACCGCCGGGCGCATACGGCCCGGCATCGTGCATCGCATCGATAAAGAGACTTCGGGGCTCCTGGCGGTCGCCAAGAACGACTTCACGCACGAAAAACTATCCGAGCAGTTCCGCAACCGCGAGGTCTTCAAGCTCTACGTCGCGCTCGCTTACGGTCGCGTTTCCGAGTTGCGCGGCGAGATCGAAGCGCGCCTCGGACGCAGCCCACACCACCGCACGCGCATGGCCGTGCTGTGCGGCGGCGCCGGGCGTGCGGCACATACGATCTTTGAAGTAGCCGAGCGTTATACCGAATTCACTCTGTTGCGCGTGCAGATCAAGACCGGACGCACACATCAGATTCGCGTTCACCTGGCGCACATCGGCCACCCGGTCGTCGGCGATGCCTTGTACGGCGGCGGTCGCGATAACATGGTGCGCGATGCGGCGATGAAGCGCGAGGTTCGCAGCCTCGGTCGCCAATTTCTGCACTCGGCGCAGCTTGCGTTCATGCACCCGCGCACAGGCCACCGCATAGAGTTTTCGGCTCCGCTGCCGCCGGAGCTGCGGCACTTCCTGGCGTTGCTCGGATAGCTGTGACGCGGCGACACGGCGACACGGCGAAGGATAAGACTAGATGATGGCCTTTAC
>JBJMGU010000072.1:0-7845 GCA_045807765.1 Blastocatellia bacterium | reverse complement strand
TATTGCGCAAGCTAACCGCCTGGCGCTACATCAGAATCAATATGAGCAGCGCCTCAACAAAAGAACAATCTGATTTAACGCGACAGGATTCGTCGGCGTCGGCGAATCCCGCTCGCAAGCGCTCGAAAATCAAGTGGGTGGTGGCGACGGTCATCGCGCTCGCTATCGCTTATAGCCTGTTCGATCTCTATGGGCCACGGTCGACTAAGCTGCGTCGTTTCGATGCCAATGAAGTGGCCCGACTTGAGACGGCAATGTGGCGATCATATTACGACCGCAAACAAGTCAAGCTTTTCAACGAGCTGTCGGAGTTGCTGCGAACGCAGTATAACCTGCCTTACATTCGCTCGAACGCTGTCGCGTATCAGGCTGCCAGAGCCGCTTTCGTGTTTAAGGACGGCCACAACCACGCCGAATATGAGCGCGCCCTGCCTTACTTGGTAAAGTTCTATCAACACATTCGCGAGGCCGGAGACATCTCGTTTGACGTAGACCGGGCTGCACGGCTAGAGCTGGAATGGTGGATCATCCACCGTGATCGCCAGCAGCACGCGCCGGGCGACCTGGGGCGCTCGCTCGCCGAATTGCCCGCGGAGATTTACCAGATGCCCACTGAGCGATTCATGGAACATGGGCGTTTGCGCGCCGAAGCAATGACGATCCGCGACGACAAGGCGGCATCGGGCGGCGTCACAGAGGCCGACTGGACGAAGATTGATGAGTTGCTCCATGCGTCGTGGCGCTCGCTCTTCGAGGTGGTGAACCAACCATGAGCCTGGCTTTCGACCTGATCACCTTTGATTGTTATGGCACCCTGATCGATTGGGAGAAGGGCATCAGCCGCGCCTTCCAACGTGAAGCGAAAAGGATTGGCAAGGCGCTCGACGCCGCGACGATCATCGCGGCCTATCACGCGGAAGAGCCGGCGGTCGAATCTGAAGCCTATCGCCCATATCGCGACGTGCTGAACAGGACTGCACAGCGCGTCGCGTCACGGCTGGGATTAGCAATTGCGCCTGAACGCGCCGGGTTTCTTGCTGAGAGCCTGTCGGACTGGCCGCCTTTCGCAGACACGAACGTGGCGCTTGAGCGGCTGGTGAAACGTTTTCGGCTGGGAATTCTATCAAACGTGGACGACGACCTGCTGACGGCGACGCGGAAACATTTTACCGTGCGCTTTGATCTGATTGTTACTGCCGAACAGGTCGGCTCTTATAAGCCGTCGCATGGCCATTTCATCGAGGCCCGGTGGCGCGCAGGCGAAGCGCGCTGGCTTCACGCTGCGCAAAGTTATTTTCACGACGTGCTGCCGGCTAGCGCCCTCGAAATCCCCGTCGCCTGGGTCAATCGCAAACGCGAGCAGCCAGACCCTGGCGGGCCATTGCCGATGATGGAGGTTAACAACCTTACCGAGCTGGCAGATCGCCTCGGTGTATAGTTAACCCTCAATTGCCGCCCGCGGCTTCTCGGATCGCGGCGATCACTTCATCGTCGTCGGGGCGAAAGATTGGCAGCACCGACTTGCGGTAACGAATTACACCCTGCGGATCGATGACGAAGACGGCACGCTGCGAGCCGCCGAGCAGGGATTTCACTTCGTAGAGCTTTGTGACCTCGCCACGCTCGTCGGCAAGCAAAGTCTGTGGCAGTCCGTGATGCGCGGCAAACTCTTTGTGCGACTCGACGCTACCGACCGAGATGGCGGCGACCTCGGCACCCGTGGTTTGATAATCCATCCAGCGGTCGCGCATGCTGCACATCTGTTTGGTACAGACTGGCGTTTCATCTTTCGGGTAAAAGATCAACGCCACGACTTTGCCGCGATGGTCTCCGAGTCGCCACGTCTGATTATTGCCATCAGGTAGTGTGAAATCCGGCGCCGTATCGCCGACCTTGCTGCCCCGGTTGGATTGATTGCCTGCTGCGCTCATCGTTGTTTCACTCCTTCTGCCTTCAGCGTTGCTTCGTCTTCTGATTGAACTGCGGAAACTTCGTTCCGGCTCCGAGCTGTAGGATTTCGGCTCGCGTGTGCTCGATCAACTTTCGTTTAATGGTAGCGCGCAAGCGGTCGCTGCGACCCACGGCGAAATGCTCGACCAGCAAGAGCATTCGCTGCCAACTCGATTCCAGCTCGTCGGCAAGCCGTGAAATCTGCGTAATATCATAGGGGACGGCGATGACTTCGCAGCCGACGCGAGCGAAGATGGCCAGATAGCGCGCCGTCGCCAGATCAGGGCAGAGCAGGCGGCGATTGCCGATCTTCAACTCAATGCCCAGCAGTGTATGGAGAACTTCGACCTCGGCCTTTTTGATTGAGGCTTTAAGCTCGTATTGCCGCGTCCGTTGTGACAATACTCGGCTTTGATAGATTGCCGTGATGGACTGGTCTTTGAGCTGGCGAGAGATTTCGGCGACGATATCTTCAGCTTTGACAGCGCGAGCAGAACGGGCGGCGCGCCCGGTGATCGATTCAACCTTGTCGGTGTTCGATCCCATAGGCTCAGCGCTTCGCTGTGCTGATCTGCGAGCGTGCTTTGTCGAGCGTCGTCAACACGCGGCCCGGCAGCACGCCCAGGTAAAGCGTGCCGAGGATGGCCAGCACAAGCGCGGCCAAAACAGACCGCGAAACGCGCGGCTTGATGTATCCGGTCGCAGGTTCGGCAAAGAACATGGCAACCACCACACGCAGGTAGTAGTACCACGAAATCGCGCTGTTGACGACGCCGACAATCACTACCCAGTGCAGCAGCGAGTTGTTGGTCTCAGAGCCCGCGGCCCACGCGGCTTTGAAGACCAGCAGCTTCGACACGAAGCCCGCGGTTAAAGGAATGCCGGCGAGACTGAGCAGGAATAAAGAGAGGGCCGTCGCCAGGCCAAGTGATTGGAAGCCGATGCCCTGATAGTCGGCAATCTCTGTGCGCCGGTCGCCGCGCCGTGCAATCACTTCGATGATGGCGAAAGCGCCGAGGTTGATGATGACGTAAGAGAGCATGTAAAACGCGACGCTCGTCCAGTCCAGCGCGATCATGCCGACCAGCGCATAGCCGGCGTGGGCGATGGATGAGTAAGCCAGCATTCGCTTGATGTTGCTCTGCACAATCGCCACAAGATTGCCGATGGTCATCGTCAAGATGGACATCACAGCGAGCGCATTCACCCAGGCATGTTGCAGGTTGGCGAGCGGCCCGGCAGCTCCGGCGATGAATGGCGTTGCTGCAAAGGTCAGAACAAAGACGCGTGTGAATGCAGCGAAGGCAGCGGCTTTTGAGCCCGTCGAAAGGAAAGCGGTCACCGGCGTCGGCGCGCCTTCATAAACGTCTGGCGACCAGACATGGAAGGGTGCAGTGGCGACCTTGAATCCGAAGCCGACAATCATCATCGCGGCACCGGCTAGTAACATCTCCGTCGAGAAGAGATGGCCCGAGGCGATGCGCTCTTTGATGATCTGCAAATTGGTCGTCGCCACCGGCGTTGCGCCTGCTTGATAGGTCGCTCCGTAAACAAAAGCGATGCCGAATAGCAGGAAGGCTGTCGAAAACGAGCCGAGGATGAAGTACTTGACCGCCGATTCGTTCGAGCGCAGGTCGCGGCGACGATAGCCGCAGAGGACGTAGGTAGAGATCGAAGTAATCTCTAGGCCCAGGAAGATCATCACCAGATCGTTGGCCGCAGACATGAACAACATGCCGGTCGTCGCAAACAACAACAGCGCGAAGTATTCGCCGACCGCTAACTCTTCTTCTTTTACCCAGCGCATCGAGATCAGCACGGTGAGCACGGCGACGATCAAAAAGACAAAGGCGAAGATCAGCCGGAAGTGATCCGTGATGATCATGCCCGAATAAGAAGTCTCGCCGTTGTGCTTCCACAGCGTCGCCGCAGCGACCCCGGCGCCAATCAGGCCGACGAGCGAGATCGCTCCGGCAATGCGCCGCTCGATGTTCCGCGAGATGGCGTCAACCATCATAATGATGAAGGCGACCACCGCGATGATGGTTTCCGGCAAGACGGCTTGAAGGTTGATTCCCAGGTCGTTCGGTTGCATCTATCTTTCTTCTGGTTGATTGATTGCGCCGGCGCGGGGTGTGGCCGCTGCCGCCGGGTTGTACGGCGCGCTGATGTCTTGCACCGCCTGTTTGCTGCGCGCCAGGAAAAGGTTCGGATAAATCCCCATCACGAAGATCAAGAGGATCATCGGCGCCAGCACGACCTTTTCGCGGAGGTTCAAGTCCGCGAGCTTCAGATTCGCAGGGTTCGTCACCTTGCCATAAATCACCCGCTGGTACATCCACAGCATATAGACGGCTGAAAGGATCATGCCGAGCGCAGCAATTGAGGCGTAGAGCTTCGCTTGCAGCAGCACGGTCGATGTATAAGTGCCGATCAGGATCAGGAATTCGCCGACAAAGCCATTCAGCAGCGGCAACGCAATGCTCGACAAGGTGACGATGAGAAACAGGGTTGAATAGACCGGCATGACGTTGGCCAGTCCGCCGAATTCGGCAATCGCTCGCGTGTGGCGGCGGTCATAGATCATGCCGACGATGACAAACAGCGCGCCGGTCGAGATGCCGTGATTGAGCATCTGGTAAAGCGCGCCCTGCATGCCTTTGTCCGTGAACGAAAAGATGCCGAGAACGACAAAGCCAAGATGGCTGACCGATGAATAAGCCACCAGCTTCTTCAGATCAGGTTGTACCATCGCGACCAGCGCGCCATAGATAATGCCGATGACGGCCAGAAAGCAGATGAACGGCGCCCATTCGCGCGCCGCGTCGGGGAAGAAGGGCAGGTTGAAGCGCATCAATCCATAGGTGCCCATCTTTAGCAGCACACCGGCCAGAATGACTGAGCCTGCGGTCGGCGCTTCGACGTGGGCGTCGGGCAGCCAGGTGTGAAAAGGGAAGAGCGGCACTTTGATGAAGAAGGCCAGGCCGAATGCCCAGAACATCCATGACTGCGTCGTCGGGCTTAGCATCAACGCGCCCGTACGAACGGCGTCGGTAATCTTTGGAATATCAAAGGTGAAATTGCCGGTTGCCTGCCCGTGCGCGTAGTAGATGGCGATGATGCCTGCCAGCATCAACAGTGAGCCGACGACCGTATAGATGACGAACTTGACGGCGGCATAGATGCGCCGTTCGCCGCCCCAAACGCCGATCAGCAGATACATCGGCACCAGCATCACTTCCCAATACAGGTAGAAGAGGAAGAGATCCATCGCCACGAAGACGCCGATCATGCCGGTTTCGAGCGCCAGCATCGAGATCAGAAATTCGCGCTGGCGTTTGTGAATTGAGTTCCACGAAGACAGCAGCGCCAGCGGCACCAGCAGCGTCGTCAGCAAGACGAGCCACAGGCTCAACCCGTCAATGCCAACGTGGTAGTGGATGCCCAGTTTGAACGCGGTGATCCATTCGACGTCGGTCTTGAACTGCTCGCCGCCGCCTGCCTGGAAACGAATCGCCAGCGACAGCGACAAAATAAAAGTGGCAAGCGAAAAGACCAGCGCCGTCCACTTCAGATCGTTCTCGGTGGTCTTTTCGCCGCGCCCGATCACGGCTAGGTAGATCGCCCCGACCAGGGGCAGCAGCGTGACGATGGTGACAATGTATTCGGCCATTCTTAATCTTCAAAGGGCGACGCGCAATGGTTGCCCGGTTCGACTTCGGCTAGCGGATGAAATAGTAGATCAGCACCAGCGCGCCAAGCACGACGATGGCGACATAAGCGCGCGCCAGTCCGGGTTGCAGAAAGCGCAGCAGGCCGCCGAGGATTCGTGTGAAAGTGCCGGCGCCGTTTACCACCCCATCAATGAACTCTTGATCGATGATGCGCCATAGCACATTGGTTGAGCCGACCTTGATCGGCTGGACGACGGCGGCGTCATAGGCTTCGTCAACGTAGTACTTGTTCTCCAGCAAGCGCGGCGGCTGCCATAGCGGGTTGCGCTTAAACCACGCCAGGCCGATGCCGATGCCGGCGCCGGCAATGGCGATGGAGAGCAGCGTCAGGATGATTTCGGTCGAGTGGCTTTCAGGCGCTCCGGCGTGCTCGGCTGACTCGACCGCCACCGGGGCCGGTTCTTTGTTAGCTGGCGAGGTTAATGATTCGGCTCCGCCGTGAGGCTTCGTGGGCGTTGCGCCCATGTGGGCGATGGACGGCTCAAGGAAGCGCTCGAAGTAATTCGGAATCTTGCCGCCGGTTAACCCTTCGGGCACGCCGAGGAAACCGGCCAGCACGGCGCCGACGGCAAGCACCATGAGCGGCACGGTCATCACTCGCGGCGATTCATGCGGTGGGCCGCCGTGATGTTCGTGTTCAGCCGGGCCGACGCCGGGCGGCGTGACCGCTTGATGCGATTTGTCCGGGTGAGCGTGAGCATGCGCTTCTTCGTGGGCGCTCGGAATTCGCTCTTTGCCCAGGAAAGTCACGACCATCAGGCGCGTCATGTAAATCGCCGTCATCAAGGCCGTCAGCGCCCCGACGAACCAGAGAACTTTTTCCCACACCGGGGGAATGCCCGCTGATGTAAAAGTGCGATAAAGAATCTCGTCCTTGCTGAAGAAGCCGGAGAAGACAGGGATGCCGGAGATGGCAAGCCACCCCGCCCACATCGTCCAGAAGGTGATCGGCATATACTTCTTCAAGCCGCCCATGCGCCGCATATCCTGTTCGTGATGGACGCCGAGAATGACCGAGCCTGAGCCGAGGAAGAGCAGCGCTTTGAAGAACGCATGGGTGAAGACGTGAAAGATGCCTGCGGTAAAAGCGCCGACGCCACAGGCCAGGAACATATAACCGAGCTGCGAGATCGTTGAATAGGCCAGCACCTTCTTGATGTCCCACTGTCCCAAGCCGATGGTCGCCGCAAAGAGCGCCGTCGCCGCACCAACCAGCGCGACGATAAACATCGCCGTCGGCGCGTGCGTGTAGATCGAGCTGGCTCGCGACACCATGTAGACGCCTGCCGTTACCATCGTCGCCGCGTGAATCAGCGCCGACACGGGCGTTGGGCCGGCCATCGCGTCAGGCAGCCAGACAAAAAGTGGGATCTGTGCGCTTTTGCCGGTCGCACCGATAAACATCAAGACCGCGATTGATGTTACCCCGCCCGCGAAGATCGAGCCGGCAGTGAAAGGATCGGCTGCCGGCAGTTGCATCGCCCAGTCAAAGGCCCCCTGGATGCCGCGCGCCGGGTCGCTGAAATAGAAGATCGAGCCGGAGTGCCAGAACAACAGCATCAAGCCGATGGCGAAGCCGAAGTCGCCAATACGGTTGACCACGAAGGCTTTCTTGGCCGCATCGTTCGCATAGCCTTCGGTGAAGTAGTAGCCGATGAGCAGGTAGGAGCAAAGCCCGACGCCTTCCCAACCGACGAACATGAGCAGGAAGTTATCCGCGAGCACCAGCGTCAGCATCGAGAACATAAACAGGTTCAGGTAGGCGAAGAATCGCCAGTAGCCCGAATCACCGCGCATGTAGCCGGTGGCGAAGACGTGAATCCAGAAGGCGACGAAGGTGACAAAGAGGATGTAGATCGCCGACAGCGAGTCGAGCAGCAGCGCGAAATCGGCGCGGAAACTGCCGACCTGAATCCAGGTGAAGAGGTAATCGAATACTTTGGCGCCACCTTGCAGCTCGACGCGGTGCTTGAAAAAGACATAGAAAGAGATCACCGCGGAGATGGCGACGGTCGAACAGGCAATCAGGCCGATCCTTGACGAGCTGGTGCAACGTCCAGGTGCCAAGCACTTTCGGGCGCATGATCTTGACGATGCTTTCCCGGTCTTCGTCTGCCAACAACCGATCGTGGTACGCTCCCGCAAGGTGAATGACACCCTC
>JBJMGU010000071.1:0-4706 GCA_045807765.1 Blastocatellia bacterium | reverse complement strand
GCCGTGATCAATTCAGTTTTGCCTTTGCTGCCTGGGCATTGGCTTCAACGCTGGCTGCTGGTTCTTGGGGTAGATTTTTATGTGAATCTGCTGCTATTGCCGGCTCTAGGTTATGTGTTGGTTGCGACGTGCCGTCCTGCATTGTCGCGATCCGGCGAACCGCAAAGCTCATCCCCATCAACAGCCAGAACATCATGACAACTTCGCCGTCGCCAAAATTGAAATGCGCAAGCGAGCTGATGTTAAAGGCGACCAGGCTACCCAAGCCGCCGAGCGCCACGCCCCACAACTCCCACCTTTCGTCATCCTTCAAGCGCTTCGCCAGCCGCCACAACTCGATGGCAAAGATCGTCATCATGACGTAGTAAAGCAACAGCGCCGCCAGCCCCCACCAGACGGCAATTTGAATCGGGGTTGAATGAAAATGGCCCGGCGGCAGCTTGCCATTATCGTAGAGTCCCCACTGGTCGTGCAGCTTGCCTTCGCTGCCTTTTCCGATGCCGAACAGCGGATGATCTTTGATGATCGGCAAGGTCTCAGGCCAAACCGTCAAGCGCCATGCGAAGCTACCTTCTTCGGGGTCAAGGAAGCTGATGCCGCGCGCCCGCTCGACCATCACGTAAGCCAGTGGCGCCGTCAGCATCAGCGTCACCATGCCGAAGAGCAAGACTCGCCGGCGCGAACTGGCGTAGGCCATGCAGGCTAGTGCAACTGTCAGGCCGATGATCGCTGCGCGCGTCGAAGTGAACAAGATGGTCGTGGCAATCAGCAGAATCATGGCCACGAGAAACCAGCCGAGCCGCGAACGCTTGCGGGGAAGCGCAATCAGCATCCCCATCGCCAGCGCGGCAATCAGTTGCAGCACTTCGGCATAAGTTTCATAGTGGCTGTAGAAACCGCTGACGCGAAAGTTACGGCCCGGCGATGTGGTGATTCCGAGCCGCTCCGTTCCCTCTTCGAATCGCCTCAGGTCGGTGCGCGACGCGTAGACCGGGCGCACGGCTTCGGCCCGCTGCACTTGCAGGCGCAGCGGGCCGCGCTGCTCATCGATGATGCGCGACAGGTCGTCGAGAGACTGCACAGGCTTATCATCCGCTTCAATAATTACATCACCGACTTGAATGCCGCTGCTCGCCAGCGGACTGTCTTCGCGCAGGGTGTCAATGCGCAGACCGCGCCCTCTGGCGATCTGCACGCCGCTGGCGACGACGTTCGCAAAACATGAAACGACGATAGCCAGTGTCAGCCACCTCACCATGCGCGCGCTGGTCACTTTGTTGCTGACGAAATAGAAGGCGAGGAAGAATGCCGGGCTGCGCAAGCCTTTGACGCTGACGATCTGATCGTAGGAGAGAAACGAAGAAACAACACAGCAGGCAAAGAACCCGAGCAGCGCCAGGTCAACCGGCGTGCGGCGGATTTCCAGCTTGCGGCTGGCGGCGATCTGCACGGCCCAGGCCAGCAGGCCGAGAAGAAAAGCGCTTTGCGTGAAGGCGATTGAGTGCGGCGCAAACAGCGCGTACAGCGCCAGCGAGAAGAGGATGATTGGCTCAGTAATTCGGGTGATTTTCGACTGGCTTTCGGCGGGCCGGGTGGCAGCACTCTCGTTGCTCAAATCGTGTCAACCTCGACATCGCAATCTTAAACCTACACAAGTCACGGGAGACCTATCATTCTAAGCCGCACAGACCGGCAACGCAACCGCCCGGCACCCGCCGAAGCTCAACGCGAAAGGCTCAAATGCTGCGCCATGAGCCCACGCTTGACCGGCTCATGGGTTTGATGTAGTTTCAAATCATAGCGCCCAATATAGAGAGGCGGCGCTGGGCTGCGATATTTTGGATAGATGGAGTTAAATCATGAGCGCACACAACGAGAGTAACACTGCAAACGACGCGGCAGATGCGGTCAGAAAAGCATTCGCGGCGCTGCCATTCGAGCAGAAGGTCTGCACCATGTTGCGCATGGAACTCGATATGGTCGGCGATGTCGTTGAAACGGTCGTCAATGCGGCGGCGCGCGCCGCGGACGAGATCGCCGATGCCTTCTCAAGCAATCGTCCGGCGGCTTCTGCGACGACTGACAGCCAGGCGACGCCCGCCTGATCGTTCTCATCCTGACCGACGCTTGATTGAATAACAGGGGTGATTGCCTTATGAGCGAAAGCATGCAACTCAGAGAGCCGCTCTATAAACTGATCGTTCGCTTCAACAACGGCGAAACGATTCACCATATCGTTCAGGAGCCGATTGAATCCCGGCACGTCGCGTCTGATACGCGTTACGCCGTCATCAGTTGCTTTTCGCTGCAAAATCCAAGCGAATGCACGGATGTCACGGTACTGAACCTGCGGGACGTTTCTTTCATCAAGACCGAGCGCGTCAGCCTCGACCAGATCGCCAACGAGCGGCGCACGGCAGGGCTGCATGCGAGCAGCTCGTCAAAAGAGGATGACCGCCTGCCGAAGTCGCTGGCGCAACTCCGCTTCATCTGAACCGCGCTTGCCGATTCAACCGACGGAGTCCTATTGATGCGATCCACTTTGTTCAATTCTAGCGCGCTGCTTTTGCTGCTGGCGCTGGCCGGCGCGGCAATGGCGAAGCCCGATCTTCATAGCGACTTTGACGGCGCGCGCGCCTTCAATCACGTCAAGAAGCTCTGCGAGATGGGGCCGCACCCATCGGGGTCTGAGACGATCAAGCGCGTTCAAGATTATCTCGAAAAAGAACTGAAAAGCTACGGCTTGAAAGTCACCGAAGACAGCTTCGAGGCCGAGACGCCGAAAGGCACGGTGCCGATGAAGAACATCATCGGCGAGCTACCGGGCGAGCGCCCTGAAATCGTCTTGATCACCGGCCACTACGACACCAAGCGACAATCGGGCTTCGTCGGCGCCAACGACGGCGGTTCGAGCGCCGCGACCGTGCTTGAGATGGCGCGGGCGCTTTCAAAGACCAAACCCGCCTACACGCTCTGGTTCGTCCTCTTCGATGGCGAAGAAGCGGTCGTCGAATGGGGCGCGATGAACGGCATGGATAACACCTACGGCAGCCGTCATCTGGTCACCAGGATGCGCAACGATGGCACGCTCAAGCACACGCGGGCGATGCTGCTCGTGGATATGATCGGCGACAAGAACCTCAACATCAAACGCGAAGGCGGCAGCACGCGCTGGCTGGTTGACTTGATCTGGGACGCTGCGTCGAAGGCCGGTTACGCGAAAAATTTTCCGCGCGATGAACATGATATCTCCGACGATCACCTGCCATTTCTCGACGCCGGAATCCCGTCCGTTGACCTGATCGATTTCGACTATGGCCCGCAGCATTCCTACTGGCACACGAACCAGGACACGCTCGACAAGATCAGCGGTGAAAGCATGAAGGCGGTCGGCGACACACTGATTCAAGCGCTGCCGGAAATCTTCAATCACCTGAAGGCGATGCCACAGCGCCCGCAGCCTCTTGCTCCGAGGGGAGTCGAGCATTGAAGCGAGTGGCGGTGATTGCCGGAGATGGGATCGGCCCGGAAGTCATCCGCGAAGCGGTGCTCGCCATCGAAGCCGCACAAGTCATTTTCGATTTCGACCTACAGTTCACTTCTTACGACTGGAGCGCCGACAAATACCTGGCGACCGGCATCTCGATGCCCGAAGGCGCGCTTGAGATGCTAGCTGCGGAGTACGACGCCATCCTCACCGGCGCCTTCGGCGACCCGCGTGTCAAGAACAACAAACATGCTGCCGATATCCTGCTCGGTATGCGCTTTGGTCTCGACCTCTACATCAACCTGCGCCCGATTAAGCTGATTGACGCGCGCCTCTGCCCGCTGAAAGACCGCAGCGAGCGCGATGTTAATTTCGTCGTCTTTCGCGAAAACACCGAAGGGCTGTACACCTTCATGGGTGGCAACTTCAAGAAAGGCACCGCCGACGAGATCGCCGTGCAGGAAGAGATTAACACGCGCAAAGGGGTCGAGCGCATCATCACCGCGGCATTCGAATATGCGCGCTCGACGGGCCGCAAGCGCGTGACCATGAGCGACAAGGCGAACGTCCTGACCTACGGCCATGATCTCTGGCAGCGCGTCTTCAAGGAAGTGGCGGCTCGCTATGCCGACATCGAAGCGAATCATTTATATGTTGACGTGCTGACGATGTGGATGGCGCTCGACCCGGCGCGCTTTGATGTCATCGTGACGAATAATCTATTCGGCGACATCATCACCGATTTAGGCGCGGCGTTGCAGGGCGGCCTCGGAATGGCGGCTTCGGGCAACATCCATCCGGGCCGGGTCTCGCTGTTCGAGCCTGTGCATGGAAGCGCGCCGCAGTTCGCCGGCAAGAATGTCGCGAATCCTGTGGCGGCAATTCTCACCGCCGCCATGCTGCTCAATTACGTTGGCTACAAAGAAGCGGCAGCAGGCGTAGAGCAGGCGGTTGAAGCGGCGGTGCGCGCCGGCGAGACGACAGCAGACATCGGCGGTCGTTTGTCGACCACGGAAGCCGGCGAGGCGATACGCAGCCGTCTACGCGCCGCCTCGCGGCAGTGAAGCGAAATTAAAGTGATTTGCGCGCGTGGCCGTTTGTTTTGGCGACTTCCTGAACCTTGAGGCGGGTATTGAAGTCAGCAAGCGCGCTCGTCATATAATGCCGGACTCGCGTGAGCCGAACCCGCGTCGATGTCAACTCTAACAACGTCTGCTTG
>JBJMGU010000070.1:0-37132 GCA_045807765.1 Blastocatellia bacterium | reverse complement strand
TTGCCGGCGGTCGCCGCCGACGCCGATCAGTTACAGCAGGTCTTCATCAACCTGATCTCAGGCCACGTCCAATTGTTACGCGCCCGCGCCACCGATGACCGCGCCATCAAGCGGCTCGACATCATCGCCGGGCAGATCGAGCGCATCACCAATATCGTCCGCTCGATGCTCGCCTCGACGCGCCGACCGCAGCCACAGTTCGAGCTGGTAGACATCAACGCTTTGCTCACGCGCATCCTCGACGCGACGCAGCCGACGCTCTTTGCGCGCAACGTCGAGTTGATCACAGAGCTGGGCGAAGAGTTGCCGGCGGTCGCCGCCGACGCCGATCAGTTACAGCAGGTCTTTATCAACTTGATCAATAACAGCCTCGACGCCATGCCCGAAGGAGGTCAGTTGCAGGCGCGCACTCTGCGCGACGGCGCGAATGCGTTGATCGAAGTCGCTGACAGCGGCGAAGGCATTCGCGACGAGCAACTCGATTTGATCTTCGAGCCAATGTTCACCACCAAGCAGGGGCTGGGCACGGGTCTCGGCCTTACGGTCGTCAAGCAGATCATCACCGAGCATCAGGGCAGCGTTGAGGTCGAAAGCGAGCCGGGCCACCGCACGACATTCCGCATACGCCTGCCGCTGGCCGTTGTCGGCGCGCAAGCGGCTCAGGCTGCCGGCGATGCCCAGCTTCTTCCCGCCGTCGCGGTCGCCGCTGAAGAACAGGCAATCGAGCAATGAAAAAGATTCTCGTCATTGACGACGACCTGGAGACCTGCAATTTTCTCGCGGAGATTTTTTCCGAAGAAGGCTGGCAGGTGGCGTCGAGCCAATCGGCGGAGGCGGCGCTTGCTGCGGTCGAGCGTCAGCCTTTCGACTTAATCGTCAGCGACATCAATCTCGGCGGGCGCATGAATGGCGTACAGCTTCTCAAGGAATTTAAGAAGACGACGCCGGCGTCCGAGGTCATTCTCATCAGCGGCTTCGGCACGCTCGAAACCGCCGTCGAAGCGGTGCGCGAAGGCGCTTTTGATTACGTCAGCAAACCATTCAATGTCAATGCCGTCATCGCCACAGCGCGGCGCGCGCTCCAGGGACGTGCCGCCGAAGCGCCGGCAGCGGTCTTGTTAAAGGAGTACAGCGAAGCGTCGGGCCTTGTCGGTCACAGCCCGCCGATGATCGAGCTTTATAAAGAGATCGCCCTGGTTGCGCCCAGCCGCTCGACTGTCTTGATCACCGGCGAATCGGGTGTCGGCAAAGAGCTAGTGGCGCGCGCCCTGCACCGCAATAGCGGGCGAGCCGCCGCGCCCTTTGTCGCCATCAACTGCGGCGCGATTACCGAAACTCTGCTCGAAGCCGAACTCTTTGGCCATGTCAAAGGCAGCTTCACCGGCGCGGTCGCCGACAAGCGCGGTATGTTTGAAGAGGCAGCGGACGGCACCATCTTCCTCGACGAGATTGGCGAGACCAGCCTGGCGCTTCAGGTGAAATTGTTACGCGTATTACAAGAGAGCGAGATCCGCCGCGTCGGCAGCCCGCGCGCCGTTCGTGTTGATGTGCGCGTGGTCGCCGCCACCAACCGCAACCTTGAGCGCGAAGTTAAAGAGGGCCGCTTCCGCGAAGACCTGTTTTATCGCTTGAGCGTCGTCACCCTCAGAGTGCCGCCGCTCAGAGAACGGCTTGAAGATTTGTCATTGCTTGCGGCGCACGCGCTCAAGCAGGCGCGGCGCGCAGGAGCGCGGGCGACGACGATTTCTGAAGAGGCGCTGGCCATCTTGCATCAGTACGACTGGCCGGGTAATGTGCGCGAGCTAGAGAACACTATCGAGCATGCGGCGCTGTACGCGCGCGGCTCGGTCATCACGCCCGAAGATTGGCCCGAAAAGATTCGCCGCCACACCCGCAGCCAGGAGACTGCCGGCAAGATGCACGCGCTTTTCACAGACCTGCCGACGCTTGAAGAGTTAGAGCGCCGCTACCTGCTTCACGTCCTGCAAGCGGTTGGCGGTAGCCGCACGCGCGCCGCCGAAGTTCTGGCCATTGATCGCCGTACGCTCTATCGCATGGCCGAACGCTATGGCATCAACTTGAAAGAGTCCGGCGAATAACCGCCAGCCCCTGACGGTTCCCGCATTGTTCCTCCCGCATTAATCCTGATGATCTTCGCAAGCGGCATGGCTGGCGTCGTTCTTTTTGTAGATCGTCCAGCAGTAATCGTTTTCAAGCATCGCTATTGGGTTTAGAAAGGTCTACCAGCGGTCGTTGTTTGCCGCCTCAGAGAGGCGGTGAGCCGCGATTCGCCCTTTACATCGGGCCGGTCTTTCTGAGATTGCATGGTTCGCTGTGGGAGAAAAGTAAGGAGAGAAACGTTTATGAAATGGACTTGCATGTGGGGATTAGTCTCGGCGCGCTTGAATGCCGCCGCAATACGCTTAGCAGGACTGGCGGCGCTCTTGATGTTCTGCGCCGTCGCCGCCGCGGCGCAGCAACCTGCGGCGACCGATGGATGGGTAGTGCTGCCGGTTGATGATTACCGCGCCTTGCGGCAGGCGGCTTTTCCGTCAACCCGTGAGCCTGACCCGCCACCGGTCGAAGCGACGCTGACGCGTGTCGATTACGAGCTGAAGATTGATGGCGAGCTGGCCGCGGGTGAAGCGCGTCTGACGATAGATGTGATTAAAGATGGCTGGGCGCGTGTCGCCTTGCCGGGCGGTTTGATGATTCGTCAAGCGCGGCTCGATGGGCGGCCCGTATCGCTGGTCAACGGCGTCGGCGAGAAAGGCGCGGGGGCAAGCTACCTGCTGCTTTCGCGCACAGGGCGGGCGATCCTGACGCTCGACATCGTCACCCCGGTCACGTCGGTTGCGGGAACCGAGATGCTGCGGCTGCCGGCGAACGCTTCAGCGGTCTCGCGAGCGGTCGTTGTGCTTCCGGGAAAAACCGATCATGGTGTGGACGTGCGAGTCACCGGCGGCTTGCTGTTCGAGCGCGCCGACACCGCAGACGGTAGCCGCTGGGTCGCGCACGGGCGCGGCAACGAGCCGCTTACCTTTGCCTGGAAACGCCGCGTCGAAGATCAGCGCGCCAATCAACCGCTCAGACTTCGCGGCGCGCTGACACAGCTCATCGGTTTAGGCGAAGACACCACGCAGGTCAGCGCCGAAGTTCAGGTCGAAGTCCTTCAAGGTCTCGCCAAAGAAGTCCGCGTGCAGTTGCCCGCGCAGCTCACCGTTGATCAAGTATCGGGCGCGATGGTCGCCGATTGGGAAGTGTCAGCACAAGAGCTGACCGTTACCTTCCTTGAGCCGGTGCAGCAGACGACGCGCTTCACGGTGCGCGGAGAATTGCGGCTGCCGCGCGACGGCCAGATCGACGTGCCGTTGATGCGCTTGCCCGCGGCAGAGCGCGAGACCGGCGGCGTTGCCGTCGAAATTCTCGGCGCAGGCGAGATCAAAGACCGGCAGGCCTCAGGGCTTGAAGAAGCCGAAGCCGCCGACCTCGGCCAGCTCATCGCCAGCCGGCAATCGCCCTCACTGGTCGCCTTCCGTTTGCGCCCCGCCGAAGGCAAGGCGGCGCGTGCGCTCGCCGTGCGCGTGGCGCGCTACACACCGCAAGCCGTATTGACCGCCAATGTCGAGGAAGCGGCGTACAACGCGCTCGTCACCGAAGACGGCAAGATGCTGGTCAATGCACGCCTCGCGGTGCGCAACAATCAGCGCAGCTTTCTCAAGCTCACGCTGCCTTCGAGCGCCATCTTGTGGAGCGTGTCGGTTGCAGGGCGACCGATTCGACCGGGACGCGCTCCAGACGGCTCGCTGCTCGTGCCGCTGGAAAAGTCGCGCGGCGGTGAAGAGTCGCCGGCCTTCGTCGTCGAGGTTGCTTATCTCGACCGCGTCCCGGCGTGGGGCGAGAAGGGCAGGGCACGGCTGACTTTGCTGGCAGCAGACATGCCGATCTCGAAGTCGAGTCTGTTGCTGCATCACTCGCCGCTCTTTCGCCTGACGCCGGCGATGGGGAGCTTTCGCGCCGCGCCTTATGAAGCGCCGACATCGGCAGTTCTACGCTCATCACCCGGCAGCGCGCCGCCCGAAGCCCAAACGACAAACGCCGTGGTCAATCCTTCCAACATCGATGCGACGCAGGCAATGGTTTCTAAGCTTCAACAATCAAGTTATGCGGCGCGCCCGCCGCGAAATCTTCCCGTGCTGGTCGGCTTCCCACATTTCGGCCCATCCATCTTTCTGGTGTCCGAGCTGACCAGTGAGAACCAATCGCCGGTTCTCGAAGTAGATTTTCAGCGTGACCAAAAGCGAGGTGAGCGATGAAGAAAATAGTGATTGCGATCATATTTTTATCCATTGTTGGGCGCGGTCAGGAGCGCAGCCTGCCGCCGCAAAGAGTCGTTCCGCAAAGCTCGCCCGGCACGGTGACGCTGACGCTTGCGGAATACAACCGCCTGCTCGATCTCGCGGCGCACAAGCCGAAGCCTGCGGAAGCCGCGCCGCTGCCTTACGTGCTGTCGCGGGCGGCGTTCAAGCTGCGCCTGGAGAACGATTCGGTGTTGGGCGCGCTTGAGATCGAAGGCGACGTGTTACAGAAAGGCTTAACGCTGGTGCCGCTGACCACTGGACTAACGATCACCGAAGCGCAGCCGACACCGAAGCCTCTGCCGTTGCTTCAAGAAGGCGCGGCAACCGCCACGGTAATTGATGGGCCGGGTGCTTTTGCGGTCTCTTTGAACGTCGCCTCAGCGCTCACGGTGGACGCGGGACGCGCAACGTTCACAGTGCCGGTGCCGGTGGCGGCTAGCTCTGTCATCAGCCTCGACATTCCCGGCAATCACGCCGATATTCACGTCGAGCCCGGCTTGATTACCAACCGCGCAACGGCGAATGGCCACACGATCATCGAAGCGACGCTCGATCCCGGCAAGCCTGCGAAAGTCTGGTGGACGACCAGAGAGATTAGCGCCCCGGTGACGCAGCGCGAAGTCCGCTTCCTCGCGGATATGAAGACGCTGATTTCGGTCGGCGACTCGGAACTGCGCATGGCTGTGCTGTGCGACGTGACGGTGATTCAGGGCGAGCCGGCTGAATTCAAGCTGCCGTTGCCGCCCGGCTTTGAAGTCACTGAAGTGTCGGGCAGCACCCTGGATTCAAGCGAAACGCAGGGCAATGAGCTGATCTTGAAAGTGCGTGAGCCGGCGCGCCGCGCTCATCAGTTCTTGATTGCCGTCGAACGCGCCAGCCGCGACAACAAACTCGACGCGCCTTTCTTTGGCTTTGCCGGCGTGCAGGGAGAAACCGGCGAAGTGTTGGTCGAAGGCGTCGGCACCATGGAATTGACGGCGACTGAAAGCGGCGGCTTGCGGCGTGTAGATGTGCGCGAAGCCGGTCCGGTGGCGCGCTCGCTGGCGCGTTTCCCTTTGCAGGCGGCTTTTCGTTATCACCGGCGGTCGGGCGATTCGCCCAGCCTCAAGCTCGAATGGAACCGCTTTCCCGATGGCGCGGTGCTATCGGCCATTGCCGAGCGCGCGACGATCACGACGCTGCTCAACGCAGAAGGCAAGACGCTGACGGAAGTGACGCTGAGGGTGCGCAATCACGCGCAGCCGTTCGTCAAAGTCGAATTGCCGCAGGGGGCCAGCCTGCTGTCGGCAGAGGTCGAAGGCGAAAAGGTGAAGCCGGTGCAGGGCAGCGATGGCAGCCGCGTGCCGTTGCTGCGCGCAGGCTTTCGTCCGGTGGGCGCTTACACCGTTTCTTTCGTCTACCTGAGCGCCGGGTCGCCATTTGCGAAGAGCGGCGCATACCAGTTGGGGCTGCCGAAGATGGACGTGCCGGTCAACTTGGTGATGTGGGAAGTCTTTCTGCCTGAGCGCCTGGAGGTGAAGCAGTTCGGCGGCACGGCGCTGGCTGCTGATCTATTTCCGGCAAGGGCACAGGACGCGCTGGCGGGTGCCAGGGACGATTACAACGAGATGGATCAGAATGCCTGGATGCAAAACGATCTCGACCTGGCCAGCTTGCAAGCGGGTCAGATCGGCGGCATCGTCGTTGACCCGTCGGGCGCGGTCATCCCCGGCGCGAAAGTGACGGTGACGAATGCGCAAACTGGGGCGACGCAAACGACGGCGACCGACGGCGAAGGCCACTGGGTGATCTCCAACATGCAGCCGGGGTCGGTCAGCGTCAGAGTGGATTCGCCGGGATTCAAGTCCTTTCAGCAAGACCTGAGCTTCGAGGGATCACAGCCGGCGCGACTAGGGGTGACGCTCAACGTTGGCGCGGCGGGCGAAACCGTGAGCGTTACCAGTGATGCGTTGAGCCTTGAGCGCGAAAGCCGCAAGCTCGAAGACCAGGCGCGCAAGGACAGGGCGGCGCAATTGAATTCGCCGTCGCAGAATGTCTTCAGCCTGCAACGCAAGGTGGCCGGCATTCTTCCTGTGCGCGTCGACGTGCCGCACGCCGGCAGATCGTACCGCTTCGTTCGCCCGCTGGTTGTCGAAGAAGAGACGAAGATTACATTTCAATACCACGCGCGTTAGTTGCAAAGACCATTGGCGATTGCGTTGAGCTATGCCACAAAGGCACGAAGGCACAAAGGTTCACCAGATCGTTTGTGCGCCTTCGTGTCTTGGTGCCTTTGTGGCGATTCCCTGGCCGGTGGCTCATCTTCGCAGCCGTTCATATACCGAGATGTGTTTCTCACTGTTGCTATTGAACTCTTCGCGCTTCCAGTTGCCCCAGCGGTGCCGCAGCTTCAAGCCGGCGAGTTCGGCCATCAAGTCCAGCTCTGACGGCCATGCATAGCGCACCTCGACGGGATAGAGTTTCATCCCCTGCTCGGTAAAGACGATGTACTGCGTCATCAGCCGCTGCCGCACCGCGTCATGTTGCGCGACCTGTAGGCTAACGCGGTCATTGGTCACCGTATACGCCCTGACGCTCTGCCCATTGCGAAAACGCGCTACGTCAGGCACAAACGCCTCGACGACAAACCTTCCGTCTTCTGTCATGTGCGCCGCGACGTTGCGAAAGCAGCGCGCCTGCTCTTCCTGAGTAAGCAGCGCAAACAAGGTATTGAAGACAATGAAGACGAGTGGGAATTCGCCTTCGACATTCACGTCGGCGAAGTCCCCCATCGTCACCGCAATGGCGTCGCCGCCGGGCCGCGCCCGCAGCCGGGCGACCATCGGCGGAGCCGCGTCGATGCCGTGAACGGTTATGCCTCTGGCCGCAAGCGGCAGCGCGATGCGCCCTGTGCCGATGCCTAACTCAAGGGCCGGCCCGCCGCCTGCCAGCTTTGCGAGCTGTTCAATCGCGTCTTGCTCGTAATCGCCGAACCACTGGTCGTAGACCTCTGCCAGATGCTCACCATAAGTGGCCTTGATATACTCGTCCATATTTCTTCACCTCTCGACAACCATCAGGCCGTGCTCATGCCTTTGAGCAGTTCGCGGGCGAGCTTGCGGTCGCGGCAGTTCTCGTATTCCCAGTCGGGATCATCGGGCAACGACAGCAGCAGCTCAAGCAGCCGCTGAGCACGCGGCGTTTGCTTCCTTGCTATTGCCAGCTCGGCGGCGTAGAGCAGCGTCACCGTGCTGGTCGGGACGATCTCCAGGGCGCGGTCGTAGTAGTTCTCGCTTTGGCGCAGGCTGCCGCCGAGCCAGCGCGGCGATTTATGAGCCAGCCTCGCCAGCACTCTTAGCGGCCCGGCATCGTGGTACGCTTCATTCACTCTGGCAGCCAACTTCAACTCATCGCGCGCCCATCTAAGCGCCCGCAGGCCACGCAGGCCGCCGTGGCTTTCGGCAAACAGCGCCAGGTTGACGCCAACCCAGAAGTGGCCTTCGACGCGCTCGGGGTTCAACGTGACAGCGCGCTCACCTGCGCCGATGCCCGCTGCATAAAGCTGACTCTGGCTCGCCGGCTCCGGCGCTTCCTGCCCGAGGAAAAAGAGCGAGCGCGCCAGCCGCCATTGCACTTCGTAACGTTCATTGCCGCCGCGCGCGCCGCTCAGAATCATCACCGATTCGCGCACTGCGCCCGGCTGCGCCCGTTTGCGGTACAGCTCATCGGCTCGCCCGATCACTGCGAGTAGGTCTTCAGTCGGCATAGCGAATGGGGCCGGGGCTAGGGGCTAGGGGCTGGGGACTAGGGCAGAAAAAGGCTGCGATGAAAATCTGTTCCGGCTCTAGTCCCTAGTCCCCAGCCCCTAGCCCCTGGTTCTTTGCTCCTATCTGGACGCGACTTGCTTCAACTGGTCGCGTGAGAAAAGCGCGTCTTTCAAGTTCTGATCATAGCGGGCTTCGAGGGTTTCAAATTCAATCTTCTTTTGTCGTGAGCGGTTGTCTATCGTCCAGTGCATCCGCGTCCAGTGGCCATTGACCTGTGTCAGCTTGTCTACCGTCATGCGGCGCATCAGCTCGTCGTGGTCGTCGTAGAACTCGGCTCCGACCGCCGCGAAACTATCTTTGGCGACGAATAGGATGACGTGATTGAACTTCGATTCGGCGGCGGGCTTCAATCGCCCATCGAGGCGATAGACCGGCGTTTGATTGAACGTCTCTTCGCCGACGAGCTTCCAGTCGTACCTTTCGGGCTGACCGCCGGCCATCTCTTGCAAGGTCATGCCGAAAAGCGAATCTTCGCCCAGCACGCCACGGCTGGTGACAAAGGTGTTGTTGCTCTGCGTGTAGCGCGTGCCTTCGATTTCGCCTGCCGGCGTGATGGCGATCAAGGCACTCAGGTCGCGTTGTGTCGGCGGCGCGGTGAAATCAATTCGCATCATCTGGCCGCCGTCGGCGGCGCGCTTGCGATACATGGTCATCTGCACTTCGGGAGGAATGGGCGTTAATTGCGCTGCCGGATTCTCAACTTGGATCCGGGCGCGCATCTTCATCACGCTGTCGGAGATATCATCAAGCTTGCGTGTGCGCTCGATGATCTGTGCCGCATCGATTGTCGAAGTTGGCCTGACTGGCTCGGCGGTGGTATTCGCATTGTTGGTTGCCTTTTGATTGCAACCGGCGAGCAAGAAGGTGATCGCCAGGACGGCAGCGACATAGCCAGGCAGAAGTATCTTTCGTGAGGCATTGCTGGTCATCTGTTTACTTTCCCGCGCGTGCAGGTTCTTCGGACGATTGATCGCGAGCTTCGGGCAGCGCGGCGCGCGCGAACAGCCGGGTCTTCATTAACGCCGGCAGAAAGATCAAATCCGCTGCCAGGCAGGCGAGGATCGTTACGGCCCATAGCAACCCACCGACGCGCACCGGCACAAACGACGATAGCACGAAGATCAGAAACGCGGCCATCAGCATCACGTTAGCCAGCCACATCGGCTTACCCGTGCGCAACACCGTCAGCCACATTGCCCAGCCTGCGGCTTCGTCAGATGAGCGCGCAGCGTTCGGCAAGCGCTCGCCGGCGCACTGGCGATAACGGCGAATCATGTGAACGGCGTTGTCTACTGCAAGACCGAGCACGGCGCTGGCGATCAGGCTTGTGGTGATGTCGAGCGTGATGCCGGCCCAGCCGAGAAAGCCGAAGTAGCAGACGATGGGCAACAGGTTCGGCAGCAGCGCCAGCAGTCCAGTGGCGGGCGAGCGGAAGAGCGCGGCCATCATCACGAAGATCAAGCCGATGGCAATCGCCAGGCTCCATAACTGCGAATCGGCGATGGCATCCGAGGCGCTGTTGAGCAACACCGCCGAGCCAGTGGCGCGGGCGCTGACACCCGCCGGCAGGTTCGCAAGCGACCAGCCTTCAAGGTGATCGGTCAACTCGCGCAGGGCATTGGAGCTGAAAAGGTTCGTGCGCAGGATGACAATCGCCTGCGAACGGTCGCGGCTGACCAGACGCAGGAGCGACGGGTCTTCGGAGAGGTAGTTATCAAAAAGATTGCCGAGCGCGGCCTCGGTTTGTGGAATCGCTTCGACCTCCGACGGGCTGTTAGCGACGGCGTTCAGTCGTTTGACAATGTCAGTAACCGAGATGGCCGCATCAACGCCGGGCTGGCTGAGCGCGAAGGCTTCGAGCGCGCCGACGCCGTTTAGAAAATCCGGGCGTGTCACCGCACCGGGCGGGCCGCTGACGACCAGTTGCACGGTCGCTGCGCCGGCCAGCCGCTCGTGCAGCTTGAGCGCATCCTGCACGGTTGCGCTCTGCTCTGGAAAGATGCGCAGGTAATCGGTATTGACTCGCAAACGCGCCGCGCCTGCGCCGATCAACGCCGTCAGCAGCAGCGTAACGATGATCACTGTGCGCCGGCGAAAGAGGATCAATGCGGTGATGCCGCGCAGCCAGCCGTTGAGCCAGACGGCGTAATCCTGGCGTTCAGGTGTAGCGCGCGACAGCGCATCGCTGGGCAGCAGGGCGAGCGCGGCGGGAATGAACGCCATCGTCAGCAGCAGCATGAAGCCGGTGCCGGCGGCTTCGAAGATGCCCATGTCACGCGCTGTCGGCACGGTGCTGGAAGCGAGCGCCCCGAATCCTGCCATCGTCGTCAGGCCGGAGAGGATGACTGCCGGCGCGATGAATTCAACACCTGCAAGCCAGGCGGCGCGCTTATTCGACTTCGCAGCGCCCGCGGTGATGGCCGCCATCGAAAGCCGATACTGATTCAGGACGTGAAAGATGTAAGAGCTACCGACCGCCATCAACACCGTCGGCAGCGACAGCGTCGCCAGCGTGATCGGTTTGCCAAATAGGGCCATCAGCCCGAGCGTCCAGGTCAGCCCGATCACCAGCGCGCTCATCGGCAAAACGACGCCCCAGAAGCTGCGAAACGATGTGAAGAAGACGATGAAGCAGAGCAGCGCCGCGACCGGCGACAGAAAGAGCATATCGCGCAGCATGCTGCGGATGCCACGCGCATCAATCACCGGCACGCCTGAAAGCATTACTTCATCCGTGCCGGCAGCGCTGGTGACTGAGCGCTCGATGGCTTCAGCGGCGGCGCGCGTCTCGCTTTCACCGAGCGGCTTGAGGAAGACATTGATTGCCGCGGTGCGCCCGTCGGCGGAGACGAATTGCTTGACGTAAAGCGGGTCGCTGGTAATGGCCGGTTTAAGCGTCTGCAATTGCCCACTCGCGTCGCCCTGATAGATCAATCGCGAGGGAATCAGGTTTTCGACCAGGACGGTGTCGCGGTCGCGGTGAATGGCTTTAACGTTCGTCAGGCTTTGCGCCTCGGCAACGCCCGGCACGCCGGCCAATTGCCGTGTCAGCCGGTCGAGCTTTTCGAAGAAAGCGGGCGCGAAGACATCATCGGTGGTCAACGCGGCGATAACCACGCGGTCGTCGCCAAAGCTGTGGCGGGTTTCGTTAAAGAACGCCAGCGTGTCGTCGTGGCGGGCGAGGGTTTCGGGCGAGCCGTTAAAGGTGATGCCGCGCACCGCGATTATCACGGCAAAGGCGAGCGTCACCGCAAAGGTAGCGGCAATGACCAAACGCGAATGGTGGACGACGAACTTGCCGACTGGATTCATTGGAGATTTATCGCGGGGTGTCGTGCCCACGGTGACCGACTATACGAGAGCGCTGCGGCGCGCGTCAAATGCGCTGCGTCAAGGCGCTAGCCGCCCATAGCCGAAGCCATCGTTCTTTTCTTTCCTGGAAGCGAATAAAAGGGGAGCGTGAACCGGATCAACTGATGAATATGGGTTTACGAAGCAGGTTGAAGCGTTGAGAAAGGAAATGGAGCTAGACGGGCTCGAACCGTCGGCCTCTTGAATGCCATTCAAGCGCTCTCCCAGCTGAGCTATAGCCCCAGTCAATCAACCGTGCTGGAACTGGTCTTCCAGCGCAGAATCAGTCTAGCAAACCGCTTCTTTGAGAGTCAACCGCGTCGTCGCCGCTGCGGGATGGCCGGGCCGCGGCGCGGTTGACTCTAAGATTGATCGGCGATTCAGCGGACTTGCGAAAGGCCGCGCTCTTGTTGTACGTCTACGAATTTCACCTCGACGCCGGCATTGTCTGCTTCGGCCAAAACCGCTTCGGGTACGGCGTGGCGCACGTCTGCGAGAATCAGCAAACGCCCGACGCCACCGCTCTTGATGTCGTTTATCACGTCGCGATGATCTGGCGCGGCGGTGGTGCCCGCAAGCGGCGCGCGTTCGCCGTAGGTCGTGCCGATTTCTAGTTGCTGCAACTCGGCGTAGCGCGTGAGAATGGCCCGCTGATACGCGGCGTCAACATTGCCGGCGGCGGTTTCAATGAGGGCGATAGTCTTCTTAGTGGCTTGCATCCTGCTTGCTCCTTCGGTTGCTTTATGACAACTTGGCGGTGCAAGCATCCACATTGAAAGTATAGTCCAAACGCAAAAACAAAAGCCACGCGGTTGGGTCAAAACCGCGCGGCTCGGATTGTCTAAAACACGGCTTGCGCCAGTCGCGTCATTCGTTCGAGACTTGCGCGGCACGCTCTTTCTTATAGGGCTGGCCCTTGAAGCGCTCGGCGGCTTTCTGCGCGCCGTTGTAATCGTTGCCGTTCGAGATGGCCTTGTCATATTCGGCGACGGCGCGCTCGCGGTTGTCGTCGGCGTCATAGGTGTTGCCGCGTTTAATGTATGACCAGACCTCGATCCATGAGGGTTCCAGATCGCCATCGAGCGCCTGCGTAAAGGCGTCGCGTGCTTTCTGCCAGTTGCGCTGCTCCATGTAGAGCAGGCCGAGGTTGTACCACGCCAGCGACGAGCGCGGGCTCAGCTTGATCGCCTGGCGGTACTGCTCTTCGGCTTCGGCGTTCTCTTCGCGCTGCGCCGCCTGAATGCCGCGCCGCACGACGACGGCGACCTTCAGCGCGTCCGAAGTGCGCAAGTAACGGTTCTCCGGGTCGACGACGACTTCGAGCGGCTTGCCTTCTGCCGCCAAGTCGAAATCCGCAGAGGTGCCACGCATGTCGAGCGTGTCTTTTGATTCGCGCCCGCCTTCGGATTCAATCGCCACCGTCACCGGCCCGCGGAACGAATCCATGTTCTGCCGCACCGTGCCGCGCACGCGGAACTTACCTTCTTTGGTGCGCAGGATGGTGTATTCGGTCTTGAACTCCGGCACGCCCGTCGAATCCACCCACATACCGAAGAAGCCGCGCAGCTTCTGCCCCGTCACCTTGTCGGCGAGCGCCTCGAAATTATCGATGTTGGCGTTCTGGCCCTTGTAGGTCGAATAGTAGTCCTTGAGCAGGTTGAAAAACTTATCGTCGCCAATGGTGCCGCGCAGCATATGATAGACGTAAGCGCCCTTATAGAAGATCACCGACTTGTAGGCCGGCGACTGGTCGTTGAGCTGCGCCGGCGCGCGCGCGATGGACGCTTCCTGCTCGTAGGCCAGCGCCAGCTCGATCATCTCGCTGAGCGATTCGCGGAACTCGGCGGCGGTCTGCTGCGATTCGCGGTAGAGCAGCGAAGAATACTCGGCCAGCCCTTGCGACAGCCATGCGTCGTCAAAGTTCTTCAGGCCGACCGCCTGCCCCCACCATTGATAAGCGACTTCGCGCGCCAGTTGATCTACCGGCAAAACCTTATCAGAAGCCAGCGTCTTGTGCGGCAGGAAGGTGATGCCGGCGGCGCTGTAGGTATCGAGGGTTTCGTCATCCACCTGCGCGACGACATAGCGCGTGCCGTAGGCGTAAGGGCCGAAGCGCGTGTTATAGAACTGGAGAATCTGCGCGACCTCCTGGCCGAACTCCTGAGCGCGAGTTTCGCTGCCGGGCAACACGAAGACATCGATCTGCAAGCCGCCGGCGTTGATCGTCCGCGTGATGAATTGACCGGCGGCAAACGAACCGGGCAGCACCGGCTGCGTCTCGACAAAGGTGAAGGTCGGGCGACCGTCTTTGCCCGTCGTCGTCGTTACCGGATTGCTGCTGTGGCCGGCGACCGTCCAGGTTTTCGGGACGGTGATGCTGATATCAGAAGTGGCGCGGTCGGCAGCGTAGCCGTGGAAAGGGAACCAGCGCGCCGCGTAAAACAGGTAAGCCTGCTCCGGCCCGACATAGGCCAGCCGCGTGTCGGGCAGCGGCCCGCCTTCGGGCGTCGCCAGCGGCCCTGAATATTCAAACGTCAGCGTGATCTCCGAGTTGGCTTCGTAAAGTTTGCCGAGGTTTACCTTGACGTTCAGCTCGTTGACCTTATCCTGAATGAATTGCAGCGCCGTCTTGCCATCCTGAGCCTTGACCGCGGTGACTGTCAGCGAGCCGTTCATCTCAAGCACCGCGGATTGCGTCTGCTTCAGCGCCTTCATGGTCACGGTGGCGGTGGCTTTCAAGGTATGCGAATCGGGCAACAACTCGGCGTTGATCTTGTAGTGTGTGATGTCAACCGGCGAACTCTGTTCCTGTGCCGGCGCTAGGGGCGCGAAGGCACAGGCGAGCACCAGAGCCGCTACCATTCTGCTCAATCCTTTGATAATCATTCTGTTGGGTTTCCTTCTGAATTGGTGCGATCATCCGACCTTAAATTATACCATCGCTGAATCGCGCGATACTAGTACCCCGAAGTCGGCATTTTCGAGGCATCTTTAGGGGAATGGCGTGCGGCGCGATTCTTGCGGCAAAGCTCAACTTGCTTGCCTTATTGGCCATCGCGCATACTTAGAAATAGAAACCCCGCGAATCCGCAGGAATGAAGAAGGAAGCATGGCAAAGCTGAAAGGCCCGCGAGTCGTCTATGTCTGTCAGCAGTGTGGCGCGCAACAGCCGCGCTGGCTCGGCAAGTGCCCCGAATGCGGCGAATGGAATTCGCTCGTCGAAGAAAAGTCGGCGTCGGCAAGTCCCGAATCATCGCACCGCGGCGGCCTCTTTCGCATGCGCGCCGTCACACCGCTCGCTTATCAGGAGATCGAAAGTCAGGACGACGCGCGCCAATCGTCGGGCATCAACGAATTCGACCGCGTGTTGGGCGGCGGCATCGTTCCCGGCTCGCTGGTGCTGATCGGCGGCGATCCCGGCATCGGCAAATCCACACTGCTGCTCGAAGTTTCGGACAAGCTCTCACAGGCTTATGGCAAGGTGCTTTATATCTCCGGCGAAGAGAGCGAGCGGCAGATCAAGCTGCGCGGCGAGCGATTGGGCATCAACCCGCAGGGGCTTTATCTGTTGGCGGAGACCAACCTTGAGCGCATCTTCGCAGAGATTGACGCGCTCGACCCGCAAGCCATCGTCGTTGATTCGGTGCAGACGGTCTTTTCGTCGAAGCTCGAAAGCGCGCCCGGCTCAGTTTCGCAAGTGCGCGAAGTCGCCGGGCAGTTCCTGATGCTGGCCAAGAACCGCACCCTGCCGGTCTTCCTGATCGGCCACGTCACCAAAGAGGGCATGATCGCCGGCCCCAAGGCGCTCGAGCATATCGTTGACACGGTGCTTTACTTTGAAGGCGAGCGCCACCACAACCACCGCATCATTCGCGCCGTCAAAAATCGCTTCGGCGCGGCGAACGAGGTCGGTGTGTTTGAGATGACTGGGCGCGGGCTGGTGCCTGTGACTAACCCTTCGGGGTTGTTCCTGAGCGAGCGGCCCGTCGGCGTGTCGGGCTCGGTCGTCACCGCCTGCATGGAAGGGACGCGGCCCATGCTCGTCGAGATTCAGGCGCTTGTGACCTCGAACAAGTATGGCACGGCGCGACGCATGACGCAGGGCGTGGATTCACAACGCGTCGCTTTGTTGATGGCGATGATGGAGAAGCGCATCGGTATGCATGTCCTGGCCGACGATGTGTTCGTGAACGTCGCCGGCGGCATGGCGATTGACGAGCCGGCGGCAGATTTAGGCATCGTCGCGGCGATTGCGTCGAGCTTTCGCAATCTGCCGATAGAAGAACGCTCGGCGGTCTTCGGCGAAGTCGGGCTGGCGGGCGAAGTGCGCGCCACCAGCCAGGCGGCGGTCCGCGTCCGCGAAGCCTATGCGATGGGCTTTCGCCGCTGTGTCATTCCGCAGGGCAATCTCACGGGGCTTGAATATGATGATGGGATTGAAGTGATCGGCGTGCGCGATGTGGGTGATGCGCTCGAAGCGCTGTTTTGATTGTCGCAGAAATACGCCGAAGGGAATGACGCAGCCCCCGTTGCCCCATTCCCTCCAGCTTGTTGTTTTGTCTGTCTGTCGCTTCTTTCAGTTTTGCGGTGACCGACGCAGCCCCCGTTGCCTCGGCCACCGCGTAACTTCTTTAAGCTACGCCGTACACATTGGCAATGCTCGTGCCATTGGTTACGGCCCGCTCAGGTAGCCGTAAATGCCCGATTTACAACACCGCGGCTTGCTCACCTCAACTTGTGCTTACGAATTTTGTCAGTCAACGGGTGACGGATCCTGTTAAGGGGAAGAAGTCAGGAGTCAGAAGTCAGAATATACAAGGAAGTTGGTGCACAGCGACTCTGATCTTATTCAATAATTTTGTCGGCGCTATCTTTTTTTCCCGCTCCCTAATTCTGACTCCTGACTCCTGACTCCTGACTCCGGTTTTCGGTAGCATATTTATAGAGTTCAGCTATAATGAACGCGGTCGGAGCGCTGCTCCGGCCCGACCGGCAGCAGCACGGGTCGCACGATTGGCCGGGCTCCTCATTTTTTTTATCGCCTGGCCGACGTACGCCGCCCGAAGCAGTTCTTGCGGCTGACGCCTTCGGGCTACCTTCAAACGCTGACGAACAGGTTGCTTCATCCCTTCGCTTTATCCTGACCGTCCGGCGCGGCGAGGTGCATCGGCTGATCGGTCGGCATCGCGGCCAACCCCGCGACTTGTTCTTTCACAACACAGCTTAACTATTCGCAGCGTCGTCAGCAGGAACGGCTCGGGCGGTAGATAAGACGAACGGAGGTTTTATGCGCTTCGATATTAGTCTCATTCGTTTCGTCTTTTTCGCGGCGCTCGTGAGTGCAGGTTACTATCTCAAGCCCATAGACGGTAAGGCATGGCTTTCGGCGGCGGTCGGTGGTGCGCTTGCGGTATTGATTATCTTCTTTGAAACCCGCATCCGCAAAGCTTCGCTGAAGACCTTGATTGGCGCGGCGGTCGGCTCGGTGCTCGGCATCCTTTCAGCCACCTTGATCGCCTGGATCATCTCGGCGCAGCAAGCCGAAATGCTCTCGCCCGCCTTTAAATCTTTTCTCACACTCACGCTGACGCTTCTTACAGGTTATGTAGGATTAATGGTAGGTGCAGTCAAAGGAGATTATCTCGATCTTTCCGCGCTCGGAGGCATATTCGTAGAGAAGGGCAGCAGCAAAGCCCATTCATTAATACTCGACACCTCGGTCATCATCGATGGCCGTGTGGCCGATATTGCCGAGACCGGATTTCTGGCCGGCATCCTGGTCATCCCGCAATTCGTCTTGCGCGAGCTGCAACAGATCGCCGATAGCGCCGACTCGATCAAGCGCAACCGCGGGCGCCGCGGCCTCGACATCCTTCAGCGCTTGCAAAAGAAAAAAGGCAGCTACGAGATTGTCATCAGCGAAGCCGACTTCCCCGACGTCCGCGAAGTCGATCATAAGCTGATCGAGCTGGCCAAGCAGATCGAAGGCAAGATCGTCACCAACGATTTCAACCTCAATAAGGTGGCGCAACTGCGCGGCGTCGCGGTGCTGAACATCAACGAGCTGGCCAATGCGCTCAAACCGGTGGTGCTGCCGGGCGAGATCATGCGCGTCTTTGTGCTGAAGGAAGGCAAGGAGTACAACCAGGGCGTCGCTTACCTCGACGACGGCACGATGGTAGTGGTTGATAACGCGCGGCGCATGATCGGCAAGAACATCGATGTCTCGGTGACCAGCGTCTTGCAGACGACGGCGGGCAAGATGATCTTTGGCCGTTTCAATGAAGACGGGCGACCGGCGCCCGCCCCGCGCCATACCTCGACGGCGACGCAGTGAGTGACCGCAGGCTGAACATCGCCGTTATTCCCGCTGCCGGCATCGGCGCGCGCATGCACGCCGACCGCGCCAAGCAGATGATGGAGCTGCGAGGCGTGCCGTTGCTCGTCCACACGCTACGCCGATTTGAAGCCTGCGACGTTGTGCATCAGGTGATTCTCGTCCTGCAACCCAACCTCACCAGTGACGTGCTGGCGTTGATCTCGCGGCATAACCTCAAGAAGATCGCCCGCGTTGTCGGCGGCGGCGCCGAGCGCCAGGATTCTGTCTATCGTGGCTTACAGGTGATCAATCCTGAGACTGCCGGCATCGTCGCCGTGCATGATGCGGTGCGGCCTTTCGTGCGCCCTGATGAGATACGGCAGGTGATTGAGCGGGCTGAAGCGAGCGGCGCGGCGCTTTTGGCGCTTGCGGCTACCGACACCATCAAGCAGGTTCACCGCGGGCGCGTCCAGCGGACGCTCGACCGCAAGCGCATCTATCACGCGCAGACGCCGCAAGCGTTCCGCTACGAGGTCATCAAGTCGGCTTACGACCGCGCCTATGCCGAAGGCTACACCGCTACGGACGATGCGCAACTGGTCGAGCGCGCCGGCCACCGCGTCGCCGTCGTCGAAGGCTCGCCGATCAATATCAAGATCACGCGGCCATTCGACCTGCGCGTCGCCGAAGCCATTCAGGAAGAGTTCTTCAATTGAGGTCGTTTTATGAGCGAAGCCTATCGCGTCGGCATCGGCTATGACATCCATCACTTCGTAGCAGACCGCAAGCTGTTGCTTGCAGGCGTGCGCGTGCCGTATACCAAAGGGCTGCTCGGCCATTCGGACTCGGACGTGCTGGCGCACGCGGTCTGCGACGCCCTGCTCGGAGCGGTGGCGCTCGGCGACATCGGCACACACTTTCCCGATAACGACCCGCGCTGGCGCGGCGCTTCGAGCCTCGATTTTCTGCGCCACGCCCTCAAACTCGTCGGCGAGAGGGGCTACCGCGTCGTCAACCTCGACGCCACTGTGGTCACCGAACAGCCCAAGCTCCAGCCCTACATTGCCGCCATGCGCCAGCAGTTGGCCGGCGTTTTAGAGATCGATGTCGAGTCAGTCAGCGTCAAGGCGAAGACCAACGAAGGGCTCGACGCCATCGGGCGCGGTGAAGCGATGGCGGCGCACGCGGTCGTCCTTCTCACCACCCGCTGACCCCTAAAAAAAGTTGTACCGCGTTTCCTCCGGTTAATGTAGAATGTGGCCGTCGCTACGAAATAGTGGCGGCCAGGATACCAGGCCATCTCACGGTTCAGCGTCAAACAACCTGTCTCTCGACGCTCTCGTTTCGTTAACCGTTCATGTCGCAAATCCGCCAGTGAGGCGACCGATGACCCCCGAACGCTGGAAACGGATTGATGAATTGCTCGACGACCTCCTCGACCATGCGCCTGAGGAACGCCCCTTCATCCTCGCGCAGGTCTGCGCCGGCGACCCATTGCTGAGGCGCGAAGTCGAAGCCTTGCTGGCGGCGCACGACCGCGCCGGCGGTTTTATGGAATCGCTGCCGGCGCAGACGGGCGCGATGGTCGGCAGCCTCCAGCCGGCGCGCGGCCAGATGATCGGCGCTTACCGTGTGCTGCGCGAGATCGGGCGCGGCGGCATGGGCGTCGTCTACCTGGCGGCGCGCGCCGACCAGGAGTTCGCCAAGCTGGTCGCCATCAAAGTCGTCTGGCCGGGGGCGAACCACCGTGAAGTGCTCCAGCGTTTTCGCCAGGAGAGGCAGATTCTGGCCAACCTCGATCACCCAAACATCTCGCGGCTGCTCGATGGCGGCACCACCGCTCAGGGCTTGCCTTACGTGGTGATGGAGTACATCGCCGGCACGCCGATCACAGATTATTGCGACCGCCAGAGGCTATCGATCACCGAGCGGCTGAAGTTGTTCCTGCGGGCCTGCGCCGTCGTCCAGTTCGCCCACCAGAGCCTGGTCATTCACCGTGACCTCAAGCCGTCGAACATCATGGTCACCGAAGGCGGCACGGTGAAGCTGCTCGACTTCGGCATCGCCAAGCTGCTCAGCCCTGATCTCAATGACATTGACCTGGCAGTGACGCAGACAGGCTTGCCGCCGATGACGCCGGAATACGCCAGCCCCGAACAGGTGCGCGGCGACGTGGTGACGACGGCGAGTGATGTCTATTCGCTCGCCGTTGTGTTGTATGAATTACTGACTGGTCACCGACCTTACAAGCTCGGCAGCCGCTCGCCGCTGGATTTGCAGCGCGCCATCTGTGACAGCGAGCCTGAGCGACCGAGCGCCGTCATCGAGCAGGTCGAGCCCGAAGTCGGCAGCAATGGCCGCGCCCGTCCGCGCCGCACGCCGGAGATGGTCAGCCACACACGCGAAGGCAAGCCCGACCGCCTGCGCGCGCGGCTGCGCGGCGACCTCGACAGCATCGCCCTCAAGGCGCTGCGCAAAGAACCGGCGGCGCGCTACCAGTCGGTCGAGCAGTTCGCCGCAGACATCCGCCGCCACCTCGAAGGCCACGCCGTGCAGGCGCAGGAGGCGACGCCGGCCTACCGCGCCGGCAAGTTCATTCAGCGGCACAAAGTCGGCGTCGCCATCGTCGCGCTCTTTGTGTTGATGTTGCTCGCAGGGATTATCACGACGACCTGGCAAGCGCGGCTGGCACGCACCAACGCCGGCAATTATCGCCGCCTGCTCTACGCGGCGCAGATGAATCTGGCCGGGCAGGCATGGGATAACGCCAACCTCGAACGCCTCGAAGAGCTGCTCGAAGCCAACCGCCCGAAGCCCGGCGAAGACGACTTGCGCGGCTTCGAGTGGTTCTACCTTTGGCGGCTTTACCACAACACCAACGAGCGCATGACGCTGTATCACGACGATCAAGTCTGGTCGGTGGCACTGTCGCCGGATGGCCGGCTTTTGGCGTCGGGCGGCGAAGACAAAACGGCACGAATCTGGGACGCGGCGACCGGCAAGGAACTGCTGGCGCTCAGGGGCCACACGATGTGGATCAATGCGGTGGCGTTCTCACCAGACGGCAAACGGCTTGCTACCGCTAGCGGCGACGGGACAGCCAGGCTCTGGGATGTAGAAACGGGCGAGGAGATCGCCACGCTCGTCGGTCACCAGGGGCGTGTCAACGCGGTCGTGTTTTCTCCCGACGGCAAGCAATTGTTCACTGGCAGCGATGACAAGAAAGTGAAGGTTTGGGATACAACATCGGGTCGAGAAATAACCACCTTCAGTGGGCAAGGCGCCTGGCGCCGATCCATCACCATATCTCCCGATGGCAAACGATTGGCGACCGCCTATGGCGGCATGGTGACGTTGTGGGACACCAGCACAGGTAAAGAGATCGCCGCCTTCAACGCGCATCGAGACCAGGTGAACTCAGTGAAGTTTTCTCCCGATGGCAAGCTGCTGGCTACGGCAAGCGCCGATAAAACGGCAAGCATTTTGGACGCCGCGACTGGCAAGGAGATCATGGTGCTAAGAGGGCATACAAGCTGGGTCAATTGCGTTGCGTTTTCTCCTGATGGCCAGCGCCTGGCAACCGGCAGCGGTGACCGCACCATCCGGCTGTGGGACATCGCCACCGGTCAAGAACTGGCTTCCCTCAGAGGCCATTTGCGCGCGGTCGAGTCCGTCGCTTTTTCACTCGATGGCCAGAGTCTTTTCTCGGCCAGCCTCGATCATACGGTGAAAGCGTGGAGCCTCGCCAATCGCAAGGAACCGATGATAATTAAGCCAGGCTGGTCTCTTGGGTTATATTCGCAGGCCGGTCAGGAAATGATTGAAATTTCCGATCACAAGATAAAGTTGTGGAATATCGCCAGCGGGAAGGAAGGGCCTGATTTTCCATGCTCGCTGCTGAATGTCGAGGGCTTGGCGCTTTCGCCAGACGAGCAGACTTTAATCATAGGATTGCGTAATGGGACAGTAAAAGCGTTTGACATGGTCACCGGACAAGAGACGGTTTCATTCGGCGGCCACGCGGGCATCGTTAGAGCTATGTCGTATTCACCCGACGGCAAGCTGATCGCGACGGGCGGCTTCGACGGCATCATAAAATTATGGGATGCCACCACCTATCAGGAGGTCGCTTCCTTCAAAGCGCACGATCGGCGAATCTTCTGCTTGGCCTTTTCGCCCGATGGCAAGCAACTGGCTACTGGCGGCGGCGACGATCACCTGATCAAAACCTGGGATGTCGCGAGTATAAGAGAAATCACGACGCTGGCCGGACACACGGACTGGGTCAACTCGCTGGCGTTCTCTGCAAATGGCCGGATGCTGGCATCGGGAAGCGCTGACCTGACGGCGAAGTTATGGGATGTGGCGACAGGCCGCGAGATCAGGACGTTTGAAGGTCACGCCGATCAGATCAAGTGCATCGCCCTTTCGCACGATGGCACGCGGCTGGCGACTGCAAGTTACGACGAGACAATTCGGCTGTGGGACATCGCCACCGGCCAGGAGTTGATCGCCCTCAAAGGGCATACGGACTTAGTGATGTTCGTGGCCTTCTCCGAAGACGACAAAACCTTAACCAGCGGCAGCCGCGACCAGACGATTCGCTTCTGGCGCGCGGTGACTGCCGAAGAGGTCGCGGCGCAGGATAAAAAGTAGACGATGTGCCCCAAGCCTGCGGAAAGGCTTGGGGCACATCTTTCTCTTGTTGAGCGAGGCGTTGGTGAGCGACAAGGTTCAGGGTCGCCCGAATCTTAAGTTCTCTGCGGCGAGCCGGTTTACAGGTTTTTTTGGTCCACCGGTTTAACAGCGATTCCTGTTCCTTTTCCTTTGTTCGGCAGCGCGTTGACCGTATTGGTGACCCAGGTGGTTAACGCCGTCTTCAACGCCACCGGGTCTTTGATTTCCGGCGGGCAACAAGTTTCCGTGTCACGGACGAGCCCTACAAACCACGAACGGCCCTTGGTCAGACCTGCGCTCTCCAGTTTCACGTATAGCAGGAGTGAGTCGTTAGAGACACTGAGGGACTGCGCATAGGCGGCGTAGTTGTTGGTAAACAGCTTGAGCTTCGCAACGATGTCGATCTTGTACTTATCAAGAATGTTCATGTTAAGCACCAACTCCTTCACGTCTTCATAGGTCTGCTGGTACTGGTTGGAAGTGATGAAACTGTAACCGCTAGGGACGGCGGTCAGATTGTACGAGGCGTGAAGCGCTGCCGTAACGCTAAGGTTGTAAGTCGAGATAACCCAACAGGTCGAGGGCGGGGAATAAGCTGACGTGCCCTCATAGGTCACTTTCCCTTTGGGGAAGACCGGCTGCTCTTCGAAATGAGGCCACATGACCTCTTGGCTCCTTGTGTCCCCGACCGTGCAGCAACTGGCGGCCCCTTTCGCGTTTGCGGGGCGAGGCAGCTTCGGGAATATCATGCCCTTGACCGTCAGCACGTTATCACTGATGGGTTTCAAATCGGCATCAGGCGCGGCCTGCCTCGCCTGTCCCGTCTGGGCGTAGGCGTGGGGGCTGCCGGTAAGTAGTAACGCCGCCAGGGAGGCTGCCGCGATCAACATATTCAGCTTAATTTTCATTTTCTCTCTCCTTATCGTTTGGTTTGAGCGAGGCGCTTCGTCAGGGGAGCCTTCTTGATCCACCATGCCCTCGGAGACTTTGACCATACGAGGTCTTCGTTATCGTGCTTGTTGGATGGGGCGTCCCGGTGTGTTTCCTGAAACTACTTGCCTGGGTTTTGCCGTTCAGTTTCTGCAATTACCAGTCAACTTCGCATTAACAAACATCCCGGATGGGCTGGGACTACCGTTCTTAACTTTAACTATCAGAGTATGTGAGCCTGCGCCAACAAGACGGTTGAACGCGGGCGGAGGATTGGAAGTATTGAAACACCAGCCCCCCGTACATTGCGATAGTAAGTTGGCGCTCGTCGTGTTATCGAGATAGACCCATATCTCATCGTCTCCCCCGCAATTTCCGGTTAAGGTGACCCTTTGTTCAATGACACAGGCGGAAACTGTAAAAGCCAATTGGTATTCAAAAATGTGCCCGGCGACGCTACCCATACCGCCGTTTGCTACAGTCGAAACCCACTTTGACGGCCCGGTGTTAAGATTCCAAGCCGGGTTTATTAGTGTCACAAAGGCCGCGGTCGCCCAGGCACTATTAGTAGTCGTGTCTTTCACTATCCAGTTGTTGAAACTTGCTGTGCTGAGGTCTAGTCCGGTAGTTCCGCCGAGGCATTTACAGCAACCGAGGGTCGGCGCGAGTGGCTGTACTGCTCCTGGGGACACGGTCTGCCTCTCGCCCGGTTCCTGCGTCGCGTCAGCCATCGCGCCGGGGACGGTGTTAGTTATCTTGCCGATGCCTTCTGCATTGAAGGCGTGAGTCTCACTGCCGGTAAACGTCAGGCTTGCCAGCAAGCCGCAGAGCACGACAGCACAAAGCAAAAATCTGTAATGGACAATTCTCTTTTTCATAGTCTTTCTCCTATTCTCAGTTTTCGAGCCGGGGACACATCCGACGGGCCACGCGGGGGTGGGAATCGTCTTTGGCCTCCACTCTCTTAAGCGATAGGCGCGGCGAATCGGTATCACGCCCGGTCAATTATTTTGTTAGACCGCAGGCAGGCGTTAGATAAGCCAGGGCGCAAAGGCTATAATTTGGCTCGGCCTGTTACAGGGCAGACGGAGACCATCAATGGCAACCTCGCCACAGGAAGTCACACAGCTACTCGTAGACTGGCGCGGCGGCGATCACGCGGCGCTCGACAAGCTGATGCTGCTGGTCTACGACGAGCTGCACGCACTGGCGCGGCGCTACATGAAGCGTGAGCGCGGCGACCACACCTTGCAGACGACGGCGCTGGTCAACGAAGCCTATATGCGTTTGCTCGGCCAGCAGCATGCGGACTGGCAGAACCGCGCCCACTTCTTCGGAGTCGCGGCACAGGTGATGCGCCATCTGCTGGTTGACCACGCGCGCTCGCGACGCTACGCGCGGCGCGGCGGCTCGGCGCTGCGGATCACGCTCGACGAAGCGGTCGCGGCGACGCCGGAAGAGTCGGTTGACCTGCTGGCGCTCAACGAAGCGCTCGACCGCCTCCACGCGATAGACGAGCGCAAGTGCCGCATTGTCGAGCTGCGCTACTTCAGTGGCTTGAGCGTCGAAGAGACCGCCGAAGTCTTAGGCGTCTCGGCCATCACGGTCAAGCGCGAATGGCTGAAAGCCAAAGCCTGGCTCTACCGCGAGATCAAACAGGAGACAGAGGCCGGCACCATCTGACGGCGCGCGCCGGCAGACGCCCGCTGGCCAAGATCAATCATGCGAGCGGTTGACATTATCGAAAAGAAGCGCGACGGCAAACAGCTCACGCGCGACGAGATTCACTTTATCATCCGAGGCTATACTGCCGGCGAGATTGCCGACTATCAGGTGTCGGCCTTGCTCATGGCCATCTTCCTGCGCGGCATGACCGATGCCGAAGCCATCGCGCTTACCGAAGAGATGCTGCATTCGGGCGAGGTCTTAGACCTGTCCGAGCTTGGCCGCTTGCGTGTGGATAAGCATTCGACGGGCGGTGTCGGCGATAAGACATCGCTAGTCATCGCGCCTGTCGTCGCGGCGGCGGGCGTGCCTGTGCCGATGATTTCGGGCCGCGCCCTGGCGCATTCCGGCGGCACGCTCGACAAGCTCGACTCGATCCAGGGCTTTCGCACCAACCTGTCGCTTGCCGAATTTCGCGCCACGCTCGCTCGTGTTGGCGTCGCGCTGATCGGCCAGACCGCCGAGATTGCGCCCGCCGACCGCAAGCTCTACGCCCTGCGCGACGTGACGGCTACTGTGCCCTGCCGCCCGCTGATGGCCGCTTCGATCATGAGTAAGAAGATGGCCGAGGGCATCACCGGGCTGGTGCTTGATGTCAAAGTCGGCAACGGCGCATTCATGAAGACAGAAGCCGATGCCCGCCAGCTCGCCGAGCTGATGATTCAGATCGCCCGCGGTCTCGGCAAAGATTGTGTTGCGCTGCTCACAGACATGAACCAGCCGCTAGGTCGCACGGTCGGCAACGCTCTGGAAATGATCGAAGCCTTCGATGCCTTGCGCGGCCAGGGACCGGACGACTTCATCACGCTTTGCCGCGAGCTTTCAGCCGAGATGCTGGTGCTTGGCGGCGCGATATCCAGTGTTGACGAAGGCCGCGCCTGCTATGACGAGTTGATCGCAACGGGGGCGGCGCTTGAAAAGATGCGCGAGATCATCACCGCGCAATCCGGCGACCCGCGTGTGCTGGATGATTACTCGTTGTTGCCGACGGCGCGGCACGAGCGCACGGTTTTAGCCCGGCGCAGCGGTACTGTGCAGGCGATTGACACGGCGGCCATCGGGCGCGCTTCGATGCTGCTCGGCGCGGGTCGCCTGCGGCTCGATTCAAAGATCGATCTGAGCGTCGGCCTGACCATCTCTGCGCGCATCGGCGACCACGTCGAAGAAAGCACGCCGCTGGCCGTCATGCACTTCAATGATGCGGTGCTGGTAGACGAAGCCGCCGCCGTCATTCTTCAGGCTTATCAGATCGGCGCTGAAGCGACCGCGCCGCCGGTGTTGATTAAAGATGTGCTGCGCTGATGCCGCTTCGTTTACAAACCCGCTGAGAAGGGAATAGAATCGTCCTGCACTGTTGAATCACGCGCAATCAGCCGCCGGGACAGTGGCCCGGAACACCAACAGCCGCTTGCGAGCGTCACACCGATTAGGAGAAAAGTGGTTATGAAAAACAGGATCACACGCCGCGATTTCGTTCGCACGGGCGCCGTCGCCGGGGTTGCCGCCGGCTTGATCAATGAAGCGCCGCGATCCGCCCTCGCCGTCGAGGGTGGCACCCGCCCCGTCGTCGTATCGAGCGCCAACGGTTTGGCCGCCACCGCTAAGGCGATGGAGATGATTCGCGCAGGCCGTGACACGCTCGATGCCGTGATTGCCGGAGTCAATATTGTCGAAGACGACCCGAAAGATCAGAGCGTCGGTTACGGCGGCTTGCCCAACGAAGAGGGCGTCGTCGAGCTTGACTCCAGCGTCATGCACGGGCCGACGCACCGCGCCGGCGCGGTCGCTTCGTTGCGCAACATCAAGAATCCATCGCTCGTCGCCAAGCTGGTTTTGGAGCGCACAGATCACCTGCTGCTCGTCGGTGAAGGCGCTTTGCGATTCGCGCTGGCGCATGGCTTCAAGGCGATGGACTTGCTCACCGAAGAGTCGCGCGCCGCGTGGCTGAAGTGGAAAGAGACGATGAGCGACAAGGACGCATGGGGACCGGGACTGGCGACGCCCGACGGTCAGCCGCAAAGCTTGATCTATAACGGCGACTGGGATCGCGCCGAGCTGCTGGCGCGCATCGAAGAATATATCGCCCACCCGCCGACGGGAACGATCAACTGCATCGCCGTCAACGAGCGTGGCGACCTGTCTGGAGTGACGACGACCAGCGGGTTGGCGTGGAAGATACCGGGGCGCGTCGGCGATTCGCCGATCATCGGCTGCGGTCTGTTCGTGGATAATGAAATCGGTGCCGCCGGCTCAACAGGTCGCGGCGAAGAGTGCATCAAGATCAACGGCGCGCACACCATTGTTGAGATGATGCGGCGCGGCGCATCGCCTACGGATGCCTGCCTCGAAGCCTGCAAGCGGGTTGTCGCCAACTACAATAACAACCGCGCCAAGCTCAGCAAGTTCCACCTCAATTTCTATGCGTTGAACAAGAAGGGCGAGTATGGCGCGGGATCGCTGTGGCGCTACTCGATCAACGCGCGCGGCGAGCGCCGCCCTTCGCGCTACGCCGTGCATGATGGCAAGGAGAACAAGCTGCACGACATGGCTTACCTGTACGAAGTGCCTGATGTGTAAGGCCAGGCGAGATAAAGAGTGAGGGAGTCTTAATGAAGCAAACGGCTTTGGCACTACTGTTGTGCGCTTTGCTCATCGCGTCTGGTTGCAGCCGTGTGCTTGGCGGCGGCGACGAGGCGAGCGGCAAGAAGCGCGTCGGCATCGTCTTTGACATCGGCGGCAAGGATGATAAATCGTTCAACGCCGCCGCCTGGGTGGGCGTCCAGAAGGCGCTCAAGGATATGCCGAACGACATGATCTTGCGCGATGTCGAGCCGGGCGACCCGACTTCGATTGAACCGTCTATGCGCGCCTTTGCCGAGCGCGGCTATGACCTGATCATTGGCGTCGGTTTTGCGCAAGCACCGATCATGGAACAGGTGTCGAAGGACTACCCCAATCTCAAGTTCGCCATCATTGACGGCGTCATTGATGCGCCGAACGTCGCTTCGCTGACCTTCAAGGAACACGAAGGCTCGTTTCTCGTCGGCATGATCGCGGCGCGCACGACGAAGACCGACAAGGTCGGCTTCGTTGGTGGCATGGACATCCCGCTGATTCACAAGTTCGCCACAGGCTATGCTGAAGGCGCGCGTTTTGCCAACCCGAAGATCGAAGTCTTTGAAAATTACGTCGGCGTCAACGACTCGGCGTGGAACAATCCCGGCAAGGGCAAAGAGCTGGCGAAGGCGCAGATCGAACGCGGCGCTGACGTTATCTTTCAGGCCGCCGGCAATTCCGGCCTCGGCGTCTTTGATGCGGCGGAAGAGACCAACCATCTGGCTATCGGCGTGGATGCGAATCAGAACTGGGTGAAGCCGGGCTTCATTCTGACCAGTATGATGAAGCGCGTGGATAATGCCGTCTACGACACGGTGAAGGATGTCGTCGGCAATCACTTCAAGGGTGGCATTCACAAGTTTGGCCTTGAAACCGATGGTGTCGGTTATGCGCTCGACGATTACAACCGCAACCTGATCCCGCAGTCGGTTCTCGACGAAGTCGAGCGCGCCAAGAAAGAGATCATCGCCGGGCGCATCAAAGTCACCGACGCAATGGCCGAGAAGTGAGCCGCCGCACACGGCTGCCGCTCATGCACTGAGCAGCTTCACGGCTGAAGGACTCACGGTCAGCGTTGCCGGCGTGGTGCCTGCGAAATCGCCGTCTACGTCAATGGCGAGCGGCTCAGTGGTGGTGATCGAAATGACGCGGGCGCGATGCTCGCTGACCCTTGGATTTTTTAGATGGCCGCCGCGCCCGATTCGTGGCAGTTCTTTGATGATGTCCCAGCGCGTCGCGCCGTCGGCGAGAATGACATCGAACAGCCCATCATCAAGCCGGGCATGCGGCGCGAGCATCATTCCGCCGCCCGCATACCTGCCGTTGGCGACCACCAGCAGGTTGCTGTCAATCTCCAGCTCACTTTCCTGTTCGAGCTTTACGCGCACGCGATGGTTGCGATAGCGGTCGAGCGCCCTGAGCGCCGCCAACGCGTACTTGGCTTGACCCTTGAGCAAGCGCGAGCGCCGGCCACGCCAGCGATTCACCCACATCGCCGTATCACCGCCCAGCCCGAACGAGGCAAGGTTGATGAAGGCTCGCGTATAAGGCTGGCCGTTCGTGCCGTTCAAGGTAATCTGCCCGGCGTCTATCATTTTGAACGTCGCACCGCAGAGGGCGCGAATCGCTTGCTCAGGAGTCGTGATGCCGAGCGTTTTGCAAAAGTCGGCGCCGGTGCCTCCCGGCAGGATGCCAATTGCGGCTTCGCTGTTGATCGGTCGCCCCTGGTCATCAAGATAACCATTCACCACTTCGCTCAAGGTGCCGTCGCCGCCAACAGCAACGATGCGCGTGGTGCCGCTGGTTAGTGCGGCGCGTGTTACTTCGGTGGCTTCGCCGGCCCGCGCCGTGACTTGCTCGCGAACCGTCAAGCCTGCCGCGAGCAATGCGGGCCTCGCCTCGCGCCATGCTCGAAGCGCCGCGCCGCCGCCCGACACAGGGTTGATGATGAACAGGGTTTCCGTCAAAGGGCCAAATGGAGAGCCAGGGCAGATTTCGATTGGGTTTGCCCTGTAGAGCAATCTGTTAGATTGCCCTACTCAGCTTGCCAGCGTCGGCGCCGGCACGTCTTCTTCGCGCCTTTCGATCTTCGCTTCGACGATACGGTTGCGCTCGGTGCTTACAACCGTCAGCCGCAGGCCGTTATATTCGATCTGATCGCCGGTCTGAAGCAAGCGACCGGCGCGCGCCATCATAAACCCGGCGACCGTATGATAGCTGTCGGATTCAGGCAGTCCGAGCTGCATATGTCGGTTGGCGTCGCGAATAGATAGCGCGCCGCTGACCTTAAATATATCCGGGTTTTCCTGTTTGATCTGCTGCGCCACGACTTCGTCATGCTCGTCGCGAATGTCGCCGACGATCTCTTCAAGCAAGTCTTCAAGAGTCACCAGCCCTTCGACACCGCCGTGTTCGTCAACCACCATCGCCATGTGAGCGCTCGAACGGCGGAGGCTGCGCAAGGCGTCGTGCAGCCGCACGGTAGTCGGCAGAAAGACCGCCGGGCGGATGATCTCGTCGAGGTTGCCGCCGTGTCGTACCAGCCGGCTCAGGTCTTTGTGCAGCACGATGCCTAAGACATGATCAAGTGCGCCGCGATATGCAGGCATACGCGAGTAGCCGATCTGCTCGAAATAATCGAGCATCTGCGCCGGCGTCAGTTCGGCGTCAAGCGCTTCGATCTGTGTCCGCGGGATCATCACGCTCTCGACGGTCGTTTCGGTAAAGTCAAAAACGTTGTTGATCAACTGCCGTTCGTCTTCCAGCACATGGCCGCTCTTCTGAGAGACCGCGATCAGGCCGCGCAACTCTTCTTCACTGTAGATGCCCGAATGCTCGGCTGTGGCGCGCAGCCCGAGCCAGCGCAGCACTATGATCCCCGAATGGTTCAGCACCCAGATGGGCGCTTTGAACATTTTATAAAAGATCCGCATCGGCGTAGCGACGGCGAGAGCGACCGGCTCAGCCTTCTCCAGTGAGATGGCCTTTGGCACCAGCTCACCGAGGACGACGTGCAAGTAGGTGATAACGATGTAGGCGATGACGATTGATGCGGTATGCGCCGCGACTGCCGAGTACGAGCCGAAGGCGCTCTGAAAGAGGGGGCCGAGAATCTCAGCCATCGTCTCTTCGCCGACCCAACCGAGCGCCAGGCTCGCGAGCGTCACCCCGAGCTGTGTGGCGGAGATGTAGGCGGTCAGCTTATCAAGGACGCGCATTACCCGCTGCGCGCGCTTGTTGCCCTGGCCGGCCAGCGATGTGATGCGTGAGCGGCGAACGCTGACGAGCGCATACTCGGCGGCGACAAAGAAACCGTTGGTCAGCACCAGCAAGAGCACCAGCGCCAGCCTGACCAGCACCGATGAGAGCGACGACTCCATACTTAAGGAGCATTATAGCAGGCCGCGCCGTCTGCCGAAAACGTCACGCGCCGCCCGTCGCCGCGGCGGTTCACCGGCGCGATGCCTTGCTGCTATCGGCAGCCACCACGCCGCGCAGACGTTTCAAGCCTTCGATCATTGGCGGGTAATCGGGCAATTGATCCTTCTTCACGCCCCAGGTCGTGAACAGGTGGCCCAGCATCTTCGGGCTCGATTGCTTCTCGTCGTAATCGATCAAGGCTTGCGTGGCATCTACCTTGTTCCAACTGGCCGGCAGCACTCGAAAGCCTTTCTCAAGGAAGAAGGCGACCGACGGATAGGCATCGCGCATTTCATAATGCCAGGGGCAGATGATGATGTCTTTGGGAATCAGATCAATCGCCGCGGCGGTGCCGTTCTTCGAGGCTTCCCATTCGCCGAAGTCGTACTTCTGCCCATCAATCAAGCGGTCGCCCCACATCAGCATCTCGACGTGACGCCGCTTCACCAGATGCCCGTAGAGATCGTTGACCGCTCGCGCGAAGAGCTTCGCCGGGTCTTTGCCTTTCGTCGTGGGCGATTGCTCCGAGCCGAGCAGGAAGACTTCGTCCATGCCGACGTGCAGGGCGTCGGCATGGAACGCGTCGATGATCTCGTCCATCAGGGCAAAGACGATGCGATTGACCTCAGGGTTCAACGGGTCCCACTCTCGGCAATAGATGCCGTCGTTGTTCGGAAATGCGCCGGGCGTCAAGTCAAGCTTCGGGTAGACCGTCAGCAACGGCAGGGTATCGGCTTTCCACGATTGATGGCCGAGCGATTGAAACTCAGGGATCAGGCGAATGCCCTGGCGGCGGCAGAGGTCGGCCAGTCGGCGCGCTCCGGCTCTGGTGATCGGCGTCGTGCCGCGGCGCAACTCCGGGTGTGACTTGAAGTCGAAATTATAATCAACCTCAAAGACGATGACATTGACGCCCATAGCCGCCAGCTTCGGAATGTTCTGGGCAAAGACCTCAAGGTCGGCGTCACTCGCATAATCGAGCACATGAACGGCGCGCCATTTATCCGGGCGCTTCGGCTCGCGGCCCGGCTTTGTGCCTGCCACGATTGATGTGGCCAGCATCAGGACAAAGATGAGCAAGAATAACCATCGCGATTGTCTCATTGAAACATCACCCTTCCAAAATTATGAGTGGGTCGCCCAGTTGCTTGCCCGCTCGATGGCGCGAGCCCAATCGCCAAGCAACTGTTGCCGCTCGTCGGCTTGCATCTGCGGCGCGAAGGTGCGCTCGCATTGCCAGCCTTCGGCGATGGCGGCGGTGTCTTCCCAAAAACCTGTGGCCAGCCCGGCCAGATAAGCCGCGCCTGCCGCCGTCGTCTCGGTATTTGCAGGCCGAACAACCGGGATGCCCAAGACATCGGCCTGAAACTGCATCAGAAAATCATTGCGCGCCGCGCCGCCATCAACTCGCAGCTCGCTCAGCTCGATCCCTGAATCGTTGCGCATGGCGTTAAGCACATCGGCGGTCTGATAAGCGATGGCTTCCAGCGCCGCCCGCGCGATATGTTCGCGGGTCGTCCCACGCGTCAGCCCAACCATTGTGCCGCGCGCGTAGGCGTCCCACTGCGGCGCTCCCAGTCCGACGAAGGCCGGCACGAAGTAGACGCCGCCATTGTCCTTCACCTTCAAAGCCATGTCCTGTGTTTCGCCTGCCGAGGTGATGATTTTCAGACCGTCGCGCAGCCATTGGATGGCCGCGCCGGCGATGAAGACGCTGCCTTCGAGGGCGTATTCCAGCGGCTCGTCGCCGAGTTGCCAGGCGACAGTCGTGAGCAGGTTGTTCTGCGAGCGCACCAACTCGTTGCCGGTGTTTAAGAGCATAAAACAGCCGGTGCCGTAGGTGTTCTTCGCCAGACCGGGCGCGGTGCATGCTTGCCCGAAAAGCGCGGCTTGCTGATCGCCGGCGTTGCCGGCAATGGGAATCGCTCGGCCAAAGAGCGCCGGGTCGGTTTCGCCCAGCATGGCCGATGACGGTGTCACGTGCGGCAACAACTGGCGCGGCACGTTCAAGGCGTCGAGCAAGGTATCGTCCCACTCGCCGCCCTTGATGTTATAGAGCAGCGTGCGGCTGGCGTTTGAAGGGTCTGTGGTGTGAATGCGCCCGCCGGTGAGCTTCCAGATGAGCCACGAATCAACGGTGCCGAATGCCAGCCGGCCTTGCTCGGCCAGCCGCCGCGCGCCCGGAACATTATCGAGGAGCCATTGCACTTTAGTGCCGGAGAAGTACGCATCAAGCACCAGGCCGGTGCGCTCTTGAAAGAGCGGCGCCAGCCCCTCTGCGCGCATACGGTCACAGATGGGAGCCGTGCGGCGGCATTGCCAGACGATAGCATTATGGATCGGCTCGCCGGTTTCGCGATCCCAGATGATCGTCGTCTCGCGCTGGTTGGTGATGCCGATGGCGGCGACCTGTTCGGCTTTGACCTTCGATTCCAGCAGCACACGTTCGGCGGCGTTGAGCTGCGAATGCCAGATATCATTCGGGCGATGCTCGACCCAGCCGGGCTGCGGGTAGAGCTGCTCGAACTCTTGCTGAGCGACAGCGGCGGGGCGGCCCTCGCGATCAAATAGAATGGCGCGCGAGCTGGTAGTCCCTTGATCGAGGGCAAGCACGTAATCCTGACTCATTGATGTCTCCTGGAGCGGTTTTGCCTGCGTGAGGGGCTTATCATACCATCGGCTTCGCCTGAGACGAAGCCGCTCCAGACTCTCGCCGCTTTTCAAAAATGCTTGCTCGACGGCTTGCCTTTGCGCTTTCTGCCGCGCCCTCCCTCTTCGCCTTTGAGCGAGGCGAGCGGCCACAGGCGATACTCAATCGTTGCGAGCCCCGCGCCGACGACGGCTTCGATCACTTCCTCGGCGGGCTTATAGCAGGGCGCGGCTTCGTCAATCGGCACGTGGCCATTGACGTTGACGATGATGCCGGCCTCGCGGTACTCGCGGTCAATCTCGCGCTGGTTCAGGCTGCGTGTGGCCTCGCCGCGCGACATTCGGCGGCCCGCGCCGTGATTGACCGAATAGCCGCTCTTGACCGCCCCCTTTTGCGGGCGCAGCACATAGCTCCAATCCTTGTTCGAGCCAGGAATCAGCACAGGATGACCGCTGGTTTCCCAGATCGTCCCGGCGAGCGCCGGATGAGCGGCGGGGAAGGCGCGCGTCGCGCCCTTGCGATGCACCCAGACATCGCCGAATTCCGGGTGCTGCTCGCGCTGCACCAGATTGTGGCTGATCTCGTAGATCAATTCCAGTTCGCCGCCAAAGACATCGCTGAAGGCTCGCGCGATTTGCTCAAAGATGATCAGCCGGTTGAGGATGGCATAGTTGCCGCCCGCCGCGACGGCGTTCAGATAGTCGCGATAGTGTGCGGAATCGGGCGTGAAATAGCCGAGATCGATGTCGGAGATGACCTGTGGCTTTTCTTCGCGCGCCATCTCAAAGTAGTTGGTCGCCAGCCCGTGCCCCCAACCCCGCGAGCCAGTGTGCGCTTGAACGAACAGCGTGCCGGTCTCTTCGGCGCGTTGCAGCTCGATGAAGTGATTGCCGCCGCCGAGCGAGCCGAGTTGCTGCATGCCGCGCTCGGGTCGGCCCTTGCCGCCAAGCGGCGGCTGCCAGTCGTCATCTACCGGCAGGCGGTGGCGCTCGGCGCGGCTGCGGTCAAACGTCGCGCCGTACTTTTCAACGTAGTACTCAGCGCCGCCGCGCACGAGGTTGTCGAACTCTCGCTGATCGAGATGCTTCAGCTTGACGCTCTTGCCGCCGGCACCGAACTCGACGCGCTCCATCACGGCGCGATTGAAAGCCAGCCGACGTTCCGGCGTCGCGGCGTCAACCGGCACATCAGATTTGGCGCTGACCATTCCGCAATTATGCACGAAGACGCCTGCATCAAGAGCAAAGTTACCATAATCGGGAACGGTTAAGCAGTACACGTCGGCGACGGAATTCAAGGGCTCGACTGAAACGACCTTGTGGTTGTAGCCATGTTTGCTGCGACGATGGTTATGAATACCAAACCCACCGCCGCTTACTTCTTCGCCGCAGGCATCGCACGCATGCGTGCGATGTGCCACCTCAGATGACTTTGCTCTGCCCGCCGCACTCTTGTTGTAGGCGATAAGGTATGGTTTGCCACGCTCGCCGTTGTGGTTTTCAATCGCAGCCTGCTTTTCGGTCCCTGGATTCTGCTGACGCCACCGCGCGAGATTTGCCGAGCCTCGCGCAGCAAAATAAGCGTAGCCTTCAGCCGTTTGCGCCTTGGCCGAAATTGCTGCTTTCCTTCTCGCTTCAAATTCTGGCGACTGGAAACCAGGATTCCTTTCGGCTATCGATTTGTGGTAACTCATGTGGTCACGATCACCCATGAATTCGAGGTTTTCTAAGCGGTTATCTCCGGGGGTGAAATTCCGATGATGGATGATCGTCTTCTGTCCAGCAAAAGCCGGGATTTTTCCTAACAACCCGGCACGCGCCATAATCCAATGTAACTTCTGATTCAAGCGGGTCGCCGGGTGTCGAACCATAACGTAGCCGTCCTTGTCCGTCCGCTTGTCGAAGGGCATTAACGACATCTGCGGCCTAAGGTATTGCGCCTGAAGATAGGTTCCGTCCCGAAGCATGAAATCATGATCAGGCGTGCAGACGATTTCTCTGCCATTATCGAGCGTGACCTTCACTAGCGGCGCGTTGGTTCGCGTCTTCCTCGCGGTCGCTTTCGCCACGACGACTCGGTGATTGAATGAAAGTGCGTAAATGAGAATTTCGTAGCCTGATTCGGCAAGCTCTGCAATTGGGTAACTATTGCCGTCTACAGTTGGCACCAAGGTATCCGCCGTGAAGCACCCGATATCGTAGCCCACCGGCCCCATCGCGACCGCGCCGCTCGCGGCGTCGGTCAGCAGCACACAGCCGACCGGCACCCCGTAGCCGTAATGCGTGTCGGGCGTGATGATGACACACTTGACGCCGGGGAAGCGCGTCGCATTGACGATCTGGCGATAGATGATCTCTTCGGTCTCGCGAAGCAGTTTGGGCGTCAGAAACAGCCGCACCGGCACGTCGCCGGTGTCTTCGGTTTGCAGCGTGTAATACCCTTCGCCGTGCCAGCGGGCGAGGTGCTTCCAGTTGTCGGCGTTCTTCAGCCGCTTGGCTTCCTTCAAAGCATGGGCGTCTTCATGGTTGTTTCCCATAGTGATGTTGTGACTCCTGACGCGGCGCGCTAGAGCGGGCTATCGCGCATGGTGGGTTAGGCTTATGATATTCGTCGCACAATTCATCTTCGCTCGACTGCGGCGCTCAAGGCAAGACAGCCAATTGAACAACTGCTGACCAGGGTTGCGCGAAGTCAAGGTCGTGTAGATCATGGTCGAAGGCAGAAATAGTGAAACGACATGGCTGATGATAAACGACATTCAAAGCGGCGCATGATCATCGCCGAAGTGCGTTACGAAGGCGGATGAAGGCTTCTGTCGGCCAATGATCAGAAGATCGATAGCATGGCTTAGCGGGCTTGCAAGCGCATCGTTGCGCCGGCCAGGCCATCAGCCTCTGCACGCAACGTGATCAGCCCGCGATTTCCCGTCGGGCGTAACACCGCCAGACATCGCCCCTGGAATGTCCGCCGCCGCGGCTGCCGGAAGCTCGCCGCATCTTTCGGATTTGCGCTCCCCACCCCTGCGAGTTCCGCGACGCCGGCAACGCTGAACCCGACCGGCACGATAGCATCGGGAACCAGGTTGCCTCGCTTGTCCAGCACCTCAATTGTGACGTAGGCGAGATCGTTGCGATCCGCACGAAGGCTCTGCCGGTCTGCCGTCAGCCGTAGACGCGCGGGCGGGCCGGCAGTCGCAAAGGCCAGCGAAGCGATCTCCTTGCCATTCAAAAGTACCACGGCTCGCAGCTCGCCCGGCGCATACGGAACACTGAACTCA
>JBJMGU010000069.1:0-11060 GCA_045807765.1 Blastocatellia bacterium | reverse complement strand
CCGCGACCGGCGTGGATAAAGGCGGTCGCCTCGGTCAATGAAGGCGTCTATTACCCTGGCCGCGACTTTGCAACTCCGCTGGCGTTGATGGAAGCTGCGAAGAAGGTTTACAAAGTGGCCGGCATTACTAGGCCGCGGCAGGAGCTGGACGTTGCCGAGCTGTACGAGGCATTCTCGTTTCAGGAGATGCTATGGACGGAAGCCATGTTCTTCTGCGAGCGCGGCGAGGGCGGCAGGCTGGTCGAATCGGGCGCGACCCAGATGAGCGGCGATCTGCCAATCAACCCGTCGGGCGGCGTGCTTTCGACTAACACGATTGGCGCGACGGCGATGATGCGGCAGGCTGAGGCCGCGATGCAGGTCATGGGGCGTGCAGGCGAACATCAGATTGACGGCGCGCGCACGGCCATCGCCCACGGCTGGGGCGGGGGCATTCAGTTTCACACGTTGATGATCGTCAGCGCGGCGAAAGGCTGATCTCTAAATCGGAATGATTCTAGAAGGCGACATCACGATCCCGTATAAGTGGACGACCGGGGCGACCACGGGGAGGTTTCTCGCCGAGCTGAAAGAGAATGCCCGGCTGATGGGAGCACGGTGCGAGGACTGCGGCAAGGTCTATGTGCCGCCGCCCGATCTTTGTGGCGAATGTTATAAACCGTTCGCTGACTGGGTGCCGCTCAGTGGCGAAGGAACGGTTATCGCGGTCACCAGGGTCGAGCGCACGATGCCCTGGAGCCCCTCGGCTGCGCCTTACTCGCTCGGATTGATCCGGCTGGACGGCGCGGATACGAACTTGCTGCACCTGATCGCGCCTGGAGTGACAGCGAGCGACCGCGTTGCGGCGGTCTTCAAAGCAGCGCGCATTGGGACGCTGCTCGACATCGAAGGCTTTGTGGCGCTCGACGCGACAACCGCGCAGGCCGACGACCAGCGGCAAGCTCTCGATATGAGCGCCGCGACAAAAACCGAATCTCAATCGCAATCATCAACAGGAGGAACACGCACACAGATGGAACCATTCAAAGAAGTCAGCGAAGTTTTCCGCGCCTTACCCGGCAACTTTCATAAAGAGAAGGCCGACGAAAACCTGTCCTTCTACTTCTCGATTGACGGCGAGCAGTGGACCGTACTGGTGACGACGGAAAGCTGCGACGTACAGCCGGGGAAGACTGTCGAGGACGCCGATTGTTTTCTTAAGACCTCGGCGGAGATTTTTCTAGGCACCATCAATGGCACCTACACGCCTTCGATGACCGATCTGGTCATGGGAAAGGTCAAAACCAACAATCCGTTCTTGCTGCAAAAATTCCGCGAGCTATTCGCGTAATCGGCCCGAATATGGCTGAAGAAAAGAACTCACCGACGCCGGTGAAAGAGGTGCGCGGCCAGATCAGCATTCCCTACCGCTGGTCATACGGCCACACGCTGACGCGCTTCTTCGAAGAATCGAGAGATCACCGGAGATTGATGGGCACGCGCTGTCCTCGTTGTGCGTCGGTGATCGTTCCCGCGGCGCGCATCTGTACTCGCTGTTATGTCGAGACCAGCGAATGGGTCGAGGTCAGCGACCACGGCGTGCTAGCGACTTACACGACCGTGCATCTGCCCTTCCCCGGACAGCCGACCGAGCCGCCATACACCTATGGGTTGATTCTGCTCGACGGCGCGAGCAATTACTATTCGCATTTGATCGGCGAGCCGGTCGAGCGCCTTGCCTGCGGCATGCGCGTGCAAGCCGTCTGGGCCGACCATCGCAAAGGCGATTTGTTCGATATCCAATGCTTCGTTCAAGAAGCCGTGTGACAAGGCTTTGTCTTTGCGTGCTCAACGGACGATCCCGGCTGTATGAAATTAGGCAGAGATGAAAACAAAGCGCGGCTGGCGATTCTCACGTTTGCGCTGATCCTGCTGCTGCTCATCGGCCTGAGCCTCGGCCTTTACCTCAGGGCGCGCAGCCAGGCCGGGGCCTCGCCGTTTATCGTTTACCTTTTCAGTTATCAACTGATCGCGCTGGTCTTTGGGCTGTGCATGATCTACTTGCTGGTGCGCTGGCTTCTGCGTCCCTATCGGCGCATGGTCGAAGCGGCCCGCGACAGTCCCGTACATGCGTCGGCGGCGATGAGCGAGAGCGAATTCGTCGTCGAAACCTTTCAGGCGCTGGTCGAGCAGCTTCAGGCCAAGGAGCGCGAGTTGGCGCAACTGCATACGCTTGAACGCCGCCGCGCCGAACGCTCCGAGCGACTGAGCGAGCGCTTGATCGCCAACATCCCCAGCGGACTAGTTACGGTTGACCAGTCGGGGGCAGTCACCTCTGCGAACGCCCACGCGTTGAAAATACTCGGCGCTCGCATCAACACCGCACAGCTATACGAGCCGGGCACGGCGATGTTTGCGCCCGGCAGTGATTACCGCGCTCTTTTACAGCTCTCCCCGCGGCTCGTCGAGATGATTGGCGAATGCCTGGAAACGGGCCGCGCCTTCCGCCGCGAAGAAGTCATGCTATCACTTCCCGACGGTCGGGCTCGCCATCTGGGGCTGAGCATTTCGCCGATCAGTGACGCCGGGCAAACCATCGAAGGCGCGTTATGCCTGCTCACAGACATCACTGAAGTATTGGAGCTGCGCGAGCGCATACGCCTGCAAGAAAACCTAGCCAACCTTGGCGAGATGGCCGCCGGACTGGCGCACGAATTTAAGAATTCGCTGGCGACGATTCACGGTTATGTGCAATTGCTCGAACGCCAGTCGAGCGCTGTGCCGGCCGCCGACCCGCGTCTGACGCTCGACGCGATGCTGAACGAAGTAAGATTGCTGACACGGCTGGTCACCGATTTTTTAAACTTCGCGCGCCCGCAGCAACTCAGCCTTGCGCCGGTCGCGCTTCGTGAGTTGATCGATCACTGTGTCCACGAATTGCTACCCCAACTGAGCGAAAGCGGCATCGAGATAAACCTAGATGGTGAATTCGACGAAGTGGCCGCTGACGAGACGTTGCTTCAGCGCGTCTTTCTGAACTTGATTCGCAATGCCATTGAAGCCATAGACCCGAATGCGCCCGAAAAAATCATCCGTATCAACGGCAGCATAGACCCCGACAGTCACCGGCGCTTTGCTCACGTTCGCGTCAGCGATACAGGCAGCGGCATATCGAGCGAAGACCTGCACCACATCTTCATCCCATTCTTCACGACCAAATCACGCGGCTATGGCATCGGGCTGGCGCTGGTTCAGAAGATACTGATGGCGCACGGTGGCGACGTCGCGGTCGAAGCCAGCAGCGCCGCCGGCACTGTCTTCCATTGTCGCATCCCACTATCGCTCACGCTGAGCGGTGTGGAGGAATCAACCTAATCCGTTGACTATCGTAACAGTGGCGCGCGAACCGGAGCATTTGCGGACGGTTTCAATTCATCCAACTCTCACCGGCAAACGATTTAACCCACCCCCCGAGGTGGCCACACAATTGCACATCTGACGGGTGGTCTGCCCCCCGACGGAGGACGAAGTGCAAACATCAGCTAAGCGGAAGTATCTACGCAGTGAAGCGGGCATGGGCCTGATGGAAGTCATCGTCGGCAGCCTCTGTGCGTTGATCGTGATGTTTGTTCTCCTTCAAGTCGGGCGCATCGCTTACTCGAAGATCACTTTGCGTTGGGCGACCGAGAGTTTAGCCGGCGAGCTGAAGGATGCGAAGGAACTAGCAAAAGCGCGAGGGCAGAATGTCTCTGTCCTCTTCGACGCCAAGCGCAATCGCTATGGGATTGACCGCAATGGCAACGGCAGTCTGGAGGGCAGTGAAGCCGAAGAACTGCCGGAAGCCATGAGCCTCGCCGAAGACGCTGCCGTGACCTTCACGAAGGCGGGCGCGCTGGCGCCAAAGTCGAAAGAGCCGCAGATCATCCTGAGCAATGTGCGCGAATCGCATCACGTCACGGTAAGCAGCGCCGGGATTATTGATACCGACTGAAGATTGAGTTGTCTGTCGCTAATGAAGGGTGGAGACAGGAGTCGCTCTGCCCGTGGGCGAGCCATAGCAGTACTATGGCTCGCCCTTTTTTCATATTCCTTTCCTATGCTTCGCTCACCCTTCAACGACTGCTAGAATAATGGTGTGGTTCGCTAGACCGATTGCGGCGTGGAGGCGGGTTTGAAGCTGGGGGTAATTTCAGACACGCATGGATTATTTGACGAGGCGATCATCAACGTCTTCGCAGGCGTTGATGCCATCATCCATGCGGGCGACATCGGTAAGCTCGAAATCATTCACTGCCTGGAAGCCATTGCGCCGGTCTTTGCGGTCGAAGGCAATAACGACTGGTTTGGCACCTATCCGACCGAGCGCCTCGAAGCGTTGAATGGCCAGCGCGTCCTGATCCGCCATATCTTCGGCGAGCTACACCAGTTGGACGCGTCGGCCTACCAGACGCTCGAAACCCTGCGGCCCGATGTGCTGGTCTTTGGTCATTCGCACAGGCCCTACACGCAAGAGATCAACGGCACGCTGTTGTTCAACCCCGGCAGCGCCGGGCCGCGCCGCTTTAAACTGCCGCGCACCGTAGGGCTGCTGACGCTCGATCACGCGAAAATCTCTACTAAAATCATCACGCTTGATGAGCCGGAATAATGGCTGAATTATGGACAAAATGGCCGAAAAACCGAATAGCTTCACCGACCGGGCATTGGCTGAACGTCCCGTGCAGTCCGCCGTTCGCGGCAAGCTACGCGACATTGTAGATGCACCGATAGACACACACCTTGAGCGCATTGAGATGTTCATGGATCGCGCCATCCGCATCCCTGGCACCAACCTGCGCTTCGGGCTTGACCCGATCATCGGTTTCTTCTTTCCGGTGGCCGGTGACTGGATTGGAACCCTGGTGGGCGTTTACATCGTGCTGGCGTCTATCCGTCATGGCTTGCCGAAAAGCGCCATCACGCGGATGGTCTTCAATGTCGGGGTTGACTTTCTACTCGGCAGCTTACCGCTGGTCGGCGACGCCGTTGATTTTGCCTGGAAGTCGAATAGTAAGAACTTGCGCCTGCTGAATCAGTACGCCAAAGGCAAAGGCCGCTCGGTGTGGAGCGACTGGCTCTGGGTTTTCATATTGCTCGGCATTCTATTCCTGCTTGGCGCGGGCCTTATCGGGCTGGCGTACTATGCAATCAGGCAAGCAGGTTTCAAACTCTTTTAACGCTGAGCGGTGAATTGACGAGCAGGCTGTAATCATCGAAAAACCTTTTCGGGTTCAACACTCAGCCTCAGGTTCTCAGCACGGCTTCTATGTGTGACACGCTTGTCGCCTCTCCAGAATACACTGCCGACGGCGCGCTATGGTTTGCGAAGAACAGCGACCGCGAACCCGGCGAAGCGCAGGTCGTCGAGCATCTGCCGGCACTCATTCAAAAGAGCGCCACGCTGCAATGCACCTACCTGGAAATCCCGCAGGCGACGCGAACCAATGAGATGGTTATCAGCCGGCCATTCTGGATGTGGGGCGCTGAGATGGGCGCAAACCAACACGGCGTCGCCATCGGCAATGAGGCGGTCTTTACGAAACTGCCCTATGCGAAAGTCGGTCTGACCGGGATGGACTTATTGCGACTGGCGCTCGAACGGTCGGCGACGGCGCGCGATGCCCTCGACACCATCACGGGCTTGATCGCCGAGCATGGGCAGGGCGGCGGCGCGGGTTATCGCAATCGAAAGTTTCGCTATCATAACTCGTTCCTCATCGCCGACCCTGCCGAGGCATGGGTCCTTGAAACGGCTGGCCCGCATTGGGCTGCCGAGCGCGTTTGTGGTCTCAGAACCATCTCTAATGCCCTTTCGATTGGCAAGCAGTTCGACCTGCTGAGTGACAAAGCTTACAGCTATGCGAAATCACAGGGCTGGTGCCGTTCATCAGAGGATTTTGATTTCGCGCGTAGCTACGGCGACCCGTTTTACAGCCGCATGAGCGGGGGCGCGGTGCGCGCCGCCTGTACTCTCGCGCTGCTCAAAAACGAGAACCGTAAGCTGGCGCTTGACGATATGCTCGCGGCCTTGAGTGATCACGCCGGGCTAACTCCGGCGAGCGGCTGGCGCATGGAAATGCCCTGCGCGCATTCTTCGTGGTGGCCGACACGACAAGCCGGACAAACCACCGGCTCGATGGTCAGCCGTTTGAGCCACAAAGATTCAATCCACTGGCTGACCGGCACTTCTTCGCCCTGCCTGAGTGTTTACAAACCCGTGCGAATGGGCGGTGGGCTGATCGCAAGCGGGCCGCCGGCTGGTGAAGGCTTCGACGAAGAAAGCCTCTTCTGGCGGCACGAGCAATTGCATCGCGCGACGATCAAAGATTACACACGGCTGAAATCGCTTTTTGATGACGAGCGCAAGGCCATGCAGGCGCGATTCGTAAGCCTGAGCGAATCGCGCGACCGCCGCGCCCTGCAAAGCTGCTGGGACGAGCATCGCGCTGTCATCCCAGCGTGGGTTGCGCGAGTCGCAGGCGGCACGCCACATCGCAATGGCGCAACAGGTTTTCTCAAGTATTGGGAAAAACAGAACCGCCTCGATCACTTCCCTGTCAAGGCGATTTGAAGACAGGAGACGGGCTAGACTTCGACGACTACGGGGATAATCATCGGGCGGCGGCCCGTGCCTTTTTGAATGAATCGCTTCAGGTTGACGCGAACCTTCTCTTTGATGACGGCGTAATCGATGCGCTCTTCGTGGCTCGCGGTATTGACGGTTTCTACAACAATGCGCTTCAGCTCGCCGAGCAAGTCCGCTGAATCTTCTTCATGGATGAAGCCGCGTGTGACGATCTCCGGGTCGGTCTCAAGCTCGCCTGAGGTCGGATTGATGGCCACAATGGGCACGACGATTCCGTCATAAGACAGGTGCTTGCGGTCGCGTATAACGATATCTTCGACTTCGCCGTAGGCGCCGTCGATGAACGTGCGCCCGACGAATTCTTTCGCGGTGATCTCGGCGCTCTCCTCACCAAATTCCAGCACGTCACCATTCTCGAAGATGATAATGTTTTCGGTCTCGACCACGCCGAGCGTCGCCGCCCATTCGCGGTGGCGATAAAGCTGACGATATTCACCGTGGATCGGTACCAGAAAATGCGGGCGCACCGCTTCAATGAGAATTTGCAAATCTTCCTGGCTGCCGTGCCCCGAGCAGTGTATGCGCGCCAGCGAGCTATCGATGACCCGCGCGCCACGTTTATAGCAATGCGAGATCAGCCGCGAAATGGCGCGCTCGTTGCCGGGAATGATGCGCGCCGACAACACGACCATGTCACCTTCAGCAACCGATAGGTTCTTGTGCTGATCGGTAGCCAGCCGAGTCATCGCCGACATCGGGTCGCCCTGACAGCCGGCCACCAGCAACACCAAACGATCATCGTCCATCTGCCGCGCTTGTGCCGGCGTCACGAAAATGCCGTCCGGCAGATCGAGCTGTCGCAGGCTGTCCGCCGTCTCAATGTTGCGCAACATGCTGCGTCCGAGCAGCGCGATCTGACGCCCGGCGTCACGCGCCATATCAACGACGATCTGGATGCGGTGCAACGATGTCGTGAAACAACTGACGATGATGCGCCCGGTTGCCTGGTCAAAAATGTTTTCAAAGGCCGGGATGACGGCGCGCTCGGACTGCGTGCGCCCCGGGCGCTCGGCATTAGTCGAATCGGCAAACAAAGCGAGCACGCCCTGATCGCCATACTCCGTGAGTCGCCGTAAATCCATCGGCGGCCCGATGACCGGAGTGTCGTCAACCTTGAAATCACCCGAATGAATAACGACGCCGACCGGCGTGGTAATCGCAACCGCTGTGCAAGCCGTCAGGCTGTGCGTCACGTGAATCCATTCGACATTGAACTTGCCGAGGTCGACGCTCTGGCGCGGCTCGACGGCATGGAGAATAGTCGTATCCGCAAGTCCATGCTCGATGAGCTTGTTTTCAAGCAGCGCCAACGTGAAGTGTGTGCCGTAGACCGGCACGTCTACTTCTCTAAGTAGAAAAGGCACCGCGCCAATGTGGTCTTCGTGGCCGTGTGTGAGAATGATGGCGGTGATTTCGTCGCGGTACTCATCAATGAAAGAGAAGTCTGGGATGACGATGTCAACGCCGGGCAGCTCTTCGTCCGGGAAGCCCATGCCGGCGTCAAGGATGATGGCCTCGCCGCCGCAGCGTAGAGCCATCATATTCATACCGAAGAAGCCGACGCCGCCGAGCGGGATGACCTCAAGTTTTTCCTCTGCCATATTCCGTTTGCAAACAGGCACGCGCCGCATCGCTGATCGAACCGAATATCTGAGTTGGCGTGCCGGATGATCTCCTCACTGCGTAAACTTCATTATAGCCAACAACTCCCGATTGGCCCAATGGCATTGCCGCTCAATCAGATTGACAAAAAAAGAAGCCGACTGCTGATAAATGCAGTCGGCCTCCGTTTCATTGATCTATTCAAAGCGACTAACGTCGGCGATGGCCTCTCGAACTATGCGAAGACGAGCGGCCACGCGAGGCGTTGTGGCGGCTGCCGTGACGCGAGCGGCCGGCGCGCACTTCACGCCCACGCCCACCACGACCACGTTCGGCACGCACCATGACCTTGCGGCCATGACGGTCGCGCGTCACGCGCATGGTTTGCGGGATACGCACCGTCTGCCCTTTGCGCAATTCGCCGCGCGCCGACATGCGATTCATCCGCGCGATCTCTTTCACGGAGACGCCGTAGCGCCGCGCCAGCGACGCCATCGTGTCGCCGCGCCGCACCGTGTAGCTCGCCATCTGCGTGCGATAGACCGGGCGGTAGTGTTCGGCCACCTCTTCGGCGGGCACCTGAATCTTGCGGACTCGCTGCTCTTCGGGAAGCTCGGCGTAGGCGACCTCGAACTGTTTCCTGGTGCCTTTCGGCAGGCGAATCGAATAACCGGCGCCCGGCGGCGAAACCCCACGGCGCAATTCGGGATTCAGGTTTTGAATCGAGTCATATGGCACGCCGACCAGGTCGGCGACTACCTTCAAGTCGGTCTGAGCCGGCAGCTCGAAGGTGTCAAAATTCATCGTCGGGTCGGCCTGGACGTTGAAGCCATAACGTTTCTGGTTCTTGCTGATGATGGTGATCGCCAGGATGATCGGCACATAATTGCGGGTCTCGTTCGGCAACAGGTTGCGTTTGTAAAGCTCCCAGAAGTCGGCATAGCCGCAACGCGCCACCGCTGAATCAACGCGGTTTTCGCCCGAATTGTAAGCCGCCATTGCCAGCAGCCAGTCGCCGGCAAAGTGGTCGTGCAGCCAGCGCAGGTAGCGGGCCGCGGCGCGTGTCGCTTTTTCAGGCTGTGAGCGCTCATCAACCCAGGCGGTCTGCGCCAAGCCATAGCGCGTGCCGGTCGAAGGAATGAACTGCCATATGCCTTTGGCGGCGGCGCGCGATAGCGCGTTCGGCTTCCAGACCGATTCGGCCTGCGCCAGCCAGATCAAATCTTGCGGCACGCGCTCTTCTTTAAAAATCTTTTCGACCATCTGCCGGTAACGCCCTGAGCGTTGCAGGCCGACTTCCATCGTCGAATGACCGCGCCCGGCGACGAAGAAGTTGATGAACTGAAAGACCGGCGGCGCGACGGCAAACTCAAAATCATACTTGCCGAAAATCTTGATGCCGTCCGGCGTGGTCATCGCCAGGTCGGTCTCTTTGATGTCCGACAGCTCGTCAAGCAAAGATGGCTCGACGACTTCCGGGCGGTCTTCCAATTCGTGACGGTCGTTGGGTTGCGCTTCGTATTTATGAATGCGTTCGAGGAGCTGGCGGTAATAGGTATCGAGCTTGGCGTTCGTCCTGAGGTCGACGCCGGAAGTCAGCACGGTGTCTACCGCCTGATCAAAGAATCTGCGGGCGATGTCGGGCAGGCCCTTCTGCTGCGCTTCTTCGCCACGCTTAAAGGCTTCTTCGGCTCGATCAATGATCGATTGCGAAATGTCTGATGAAGCCGCCGCCCGCGGCTGACCCTGCCCGTAAACCGGTATAACGGCTCCAGCGAGCAGAACAAACATCATCAAGACTACAAGGTTTCGACTCGCGGAAACTGCTAGCCTCATCCTTACTATCCCCTTCCGAATTTATTATTTTCTCAGCGGCTCATCTCACGGTTTTCCTGGTTCGCATGGGCTCTGCGAACCCTGAGGGCTGAAAACCGCGATGCGTCCATTCAATTGGAACCGTCCTGCTAAGTGGGGTGGTTATATCACGCCAAAAACAGCCGAGTCAACGATTAGCCCGTACCGCAAGAAAATTGAAAGATTTGCCCCTCATCCTTTGTCGTTTGGTAGTTGCGCTGTTGGGGGTCGGCTTTTGAGGTGATAACTGGCCGAGGACAAAGGACTAAGGGCTAAGGACTAGACAAGCGCGATGCGTAGCACCTGCCGTATGGAGTCGACAAACTGGAATTCGATCTCCTTCAGCAGCTCCTTTGGAATCTCTTCGAGGTCACGGCGATTCTGCTGCGGTAAGATGATCGTGTTGACGCGCGCGCGGCGGGCGGCCAGCACCTTCTCCTTGATGCCGCCGACCGGCAGCACATTGCCGCGCAAGGTGATCTCGCCGGTCATGGCGACCGAGCGTTTGACGGCGCGGCCCGAAAGGGCCGAAACCATCGCTGTGGCCAGGGTCACCCCTGCCGAGGGGCCATCTTTGGGGATGGCGCCTTCCGGGACGTGGATGTGCACGTCTACCTTGCTGAACTTATCCACATCGATGCCCAGGTCATCGGCGCGCGCTTTTGACCACGAGAAGGCCGCCTGTGCTGATTCTTTCATGACTTCGCCCAACTGGCCGGTCAGCAGCAACGCGCCTTTGCCCGTTGTGGTCAACGCCTCGATGAATAACACATCGCCGCCCGCAGGCGTCCAGGCCAATCCGGTTGACACACCGACTTGATCCTTCTTCAGCACTTCATCGGGATGAACATGTGGCACGCCAAGAAAGTCCTGCACGTTTTCCTGGATAACTCGCACCTGCGACTCCTCGCCTTCGGCAACTCGCCGAGCCACCTTGCGG